>DAOUPR010000163.1 GCA_030626065.1 Clostridium sp.
AGATTCCCTAATCTTTTAGTTAATGGATGCTTTGGTATTGCAGTAGGATTAGCTACCAATATACCACCGCATAATTTAAGTGAAGTTATAGATGGTACTATTGCATATATAGAAGATAATAATATTTCAACAGAAGAACTTATGAAGTATATAAAAGGACCAGACCTTCCTACTGGAGGAACGTTAATTGGAGAAAAGTCCATTCTTTCTGCGTATAAAAAAGGGGAAGGAAAGGTAACATTAAGAGCGAAAACTGATATTACTAAATTAGATGATGGTAAACCAGCTATAGTAATAACAGAATTTCCTTATAGAAAAAATAAAGCTAGATTATTGCAAACTATTTCTGCAATGACAGCCGATAAAAGATATTCAAAATATTTAGAACCTATATCAGATATCAGAGATGAATCAGATAGAAATGGTATCAGAGCAGTTATAGAATTCAAAAGAAATACAAATACTAATACTGTGGAAAAAGTCAGAAAATATTTGTTTAAAAAAACAGATTTGCAATGCAATATAAGTTTTAACATGGTAGCTATAGCAGATAATAAACCTAGAACTCTAAATCTTAAAGAAATAATTACATATTATGTTGAACACCAAAAGGATGTAATTACCAGAAGAACAAAAAACGAATTAAAACTTGCGGAAAGTAGATTTCATATTGTAGAAGGTTTTATCAAAGCTATAGATATAATGGATGAAATAATTGCAACAATACGTGCATCTAAATCAAAAGCTGATTCCGAAAGAAATTTAAGTGCTAAATATGGCTTTTCTAAGGAACAAGCTAAAGCTATTGTTGAATTAATGTTATACAAATTAAGTTCATTAGAGGTTAAATCATTCCAAAAGGAACATAGAGAATTATTACTTAAAATAAAGAAGTTAAAAAAAATACTTGATGATAAAAGAGAGTTATTAAGAGTAATAAAACAAGAATTGAGAAGTGTTAAAAAAGAATATGGAGACGAAAGAAGAACGTTAATTTTAGAAAATGATGAAGAAGCTAATATTAACTTTGAAGAAATTATTCTAGAAGAAGATATTTATGTAACTTGTTCAAATGAAGGATTTGTTAAAAGGATTTCGGAGAAATCATATAAAAGGTCAAATGTCAATGTGGATCAAATTGAATATAGAGAGGGAGATTTTAATAAATATCTTATTAAAGCAAACACTAAGGATTTAATTCTGATGTTTACAAGTAATGGGAATATGTATAAAGTTAGAGGGATTGACCTTCCAGAAAAAAAATGGAAGGATAAAGGAGTGAGATTTGATGAAATTATTAATCAGTTAGATTTAAGCAAAGATAAAATTTTAAATATATTTTCTATTAGTAGTTTTAAAGAAGAGAAATATATACGATTTTTAACGGATAAAGCAATGTTGAAAATGACTTATCTTTCTGAGTTTGATTCAAATTACGCTAGATTGATGGCTATCAAGTTAAAAGAAAATGAAAAACTTATTTCAATAGATTTACTAGAATATAATTATAAAGCATCAACAATTTCTATTGCGACATCGATGGGATTACAATTTATTAAACCAATAGGAGATCTTCAGGCTAATGGCAAAAATTTATCTGGGGAAAGACTATATGAAATGTCTAGTAATGATAGTGTTCTTGATGTAGTGTATGATGTTCCATATAAATATAAGCAATTCAATATAATTTTTCATAATAATGAAATTAGTTTTAAGAATAGATGGAAAAAAGATTATATTAAAATATTAACAGATAATGAGAGTACTTTGTTATTCTTTACAAATAGAGGTAATATGTATTCTTTAGATGCTAATATTATTAGTGAATCAAAAGAAAATAGTGTTCCATTTAAATGTCTATTTCCTAACTTTGATGAAAAAAACGAAAAAATAATTGCTATTTATTCAATTTCAAGTTTTGAAGAAGATAGTAGTATATACTTTATTACAAAAAATGGTTTGATAAAAAGAACTATTTTAAATGAGTTTAAATGTGATAATTCTTGTGTAGTGGTTTATAAGTTTAAACATTCTTCAGATGAAGTAATACAGATAGAAAAGGTTAATAATAATAGTTGGATTTCTAATTTATTTATTACTAAAAAAGCCATGGGAATAAGATTTTCATTAGCTTCTATTAATTACATGGGCAAGGTTGCGTCAGGAGTTACTGGAATAAGTTTAAAAGAAGATGATGAAGTGATGTTTAGCACTTTAATTAATGATAATAATGAAGATGATGTACTGCCACTTGGATATGTTGATAGAAAGAAAGTTACAATATATACTGAAAATGGTTCAGTAAAAGAGCTTGAATTAAATACAATAAAGACGCAAAATAGAGCAGGAAGAGGCAAAAAGCTTATGTCATTAAATTTAGAGGATAATGTTACTAAAATATTATAATTAGGAGAATTATATGAAAAATTTAAAAGAGACTTTATTGGAAAATCCTGTAATAGGGGCAATCAAAAGTCAGGCTGATTTAGAAAAAGTTTTGCAGTCTAATAATAGCATTGTTTTTGTATTATACGGTGATATTATGAGTATATCTGTTATTTGTAAAAAATTAGCTGCTGAAGGCAAAACTGTTTTTATACATTTGGATTTAATTGAGGGGTTAAAAGCTGATCGTCGAGGTATTGACTTTATTAAAAAATATGCGGCGCCTTATGGAGTTATTAGTACTAAAACATCTAACATAAAGTATGCCAAGCAAATTGGACTTAAGACGGTTTTAAGAATATTTGCATTAGATTCATTATCATTAGCAACAGGTATAAAAAATATAAATGACACTAAACCAGATGCTGTTGAAGTTATGCCAGGAGTAGCAAATAAGATAATTGCATCAATTAATGAAAATAATCCTGTTCCAGTTATAGCAGGTGGATTGATACAAACTAAGAAAGATATAATGGATGCTTTATCTTCTGGGGCTATAGCGATTTCAACTACTAAAAAGAATTTGTGGAATTGTTAGAAAAAATATTTGATTTTTTAAGAAAAGTATAGTATGATTAAATAGTAATTGATGTGGTTGAAAGATTATGGCAATTAATTTGTGAATTAGTAGTTTTGTTTGATAAAAAGAATAAATTAGGCAGAGAATAGAGAGCCGTTTTAAAGTATATACGCAATAAGTATATCTTTAAGATGGCTGTTATTTTTTTGCTAGACTTACAAACGTTTACAATCACACTTAGCCGGCAAGTGTAGATTAAATACAAAACTAATGAATAAATAGAAACTAAGGAGGAATTAAGATGTCAAATTTTACTGCTGAATTTTTAGGTACTTTGATTCTTGTGTGGTTAGGGGATGCTGTTGTTGCAAATGTATGTTTAAATAAAACTAAAGGTAATGATTCAGGGTGGATTGTTATTGCTACTGCTTGGGGGATTGCTGTTGCTATACCTGTATTCATATTTGGTGGAATCAGTGGAGCACATATTAATCCTGCTGTTACTATTGGATTAGCTGTAGTAGGAAAATTTGCATGGGCTCAAGTACCTACTTATATTGCGGCCCAAATGCTTGGCGCTATAGCAGGAGCGGTGTTGGTTTATTTAACTTATATACCTCATTGGAAAGTAACAGAAGATAAAGGAACGAAACTTGGAGTATTCGCAACGGGTCCTGCTATTAGAAGTTTAGGACCAAACTTTTTATGTGAAGTACTGGCAACGATGTTGTTGTTGTTTGGATTGCAAGGCTTAGGTCAAGCGGAGATGGTAGCAGGGGTAAGTGCTTTAGCTGTTGGCTTACTTATTTTTGTACTAGGTTTATCACTTGGAGGACCTACTGGATATGCTCTTAATCCTGCTAGAGATTTAGGTCCTAGAATAGCACATGCTATACTTCCTATACCAGGAAAAGGTGATTCTGATTGGAGTTATTCATGGGTACCAGTATTAGGACCTATTGTTGGTGGTATACTAGGATGTATATTAGCTAATATGGTATTTTAATTAAAGATTTAAACTGATTAAAGGTATAATTTTGTAAGATTTTCTAAAGGAATTGCAATTTTAATAATTAGTAACAACTATAAGTTATAATTGACATCAAAAAATAGGGGGTAATTTTATGGGAAAGTATATTATGTCATTAGATCAAGGAACAACTAGTTCAAGGTGTATATTGTTTGATAAGGCAGGATTAATAAAATCTTCTGCTCAAAAAGAATTCACTCAAATTTATCCAAAAGCTGGTTGGGTAGAGCATGATCCTATGGAAATTTTGGAAACACAGCTTGAGGTAGCAAGAGAAGCTCTTAAAAAAGTAGATGCTACTGCTGAGGACATTGCAGCGATAGGAATAACAAATCAAAGAGAAACTACAGTTGTATGGAATAAAAATACAGGTAAACCTGTGTATAATGCTATAGTTTGGCAATGCAGAAGGACAGCTGATTTCTGTGGTGAATTAAAAGAAAAATTCTTAGCGGAATCAATACGTAAGAAAACTGGATTAATATTAGATGCATATTTTTCTGGTACAAAGATACATTGGATTCTTGAAAATGTTGAAGGTGCAAGAAGTGAGGCAGAAAAAGGCAATTTATTATTCGGTAATATAGATACATGGTTAATATGGAATTTAACTGACGGAAAAGTTCATGTAACTGATTATACAAATGCTTCAAGAACTATGATATACAATATTCATGATTTGAAATGGGATGCAGAGCTTTTAGAAGAATTAAATATTCCTTCTTCAATGTTACCAGAGGTTAAACCATCAAGTTGTATATATGGAGAAACAGAAGCAGATATATTTGGATCTCCAATTAAAATTGCAGGTGATGCAGGTGACCAACAAGCTGCTTTATTCGGTCAAGCTTGCTTCAAACCAGGTATGGCGAAAAATACTTACGGGACAGGATGTTTCTTATTAATGAATACTGGTAATAAAGCAGTTGAATCTAAAAATGGCTTATTAACAACAATGGCTGCAAGTACATCAGAAAAACCTGAGTATGCTTTAGAAGGTAGTGTATTTATAGGTGGAGCAGTTATTCAATGGTTAAGAGATGAGTTAAAAATGATAGATAGTGCACCTGAATCAGAAAAATATTGTGAAGCAGTTGAGGATACAAATGGGGTATATCTTGTTCCAGCATTTGTAGGATTAGGAGCTCCGTACTGGGATTCATATGCTAGAGGAACTATGGTAGGCTTGACAAGAGGTGCAAAGAAAGAGCATATTGTAAGAGCGGCTGTAGAGTCTATGGCATATCAAACTTATGATGTATTAAATGCTATGTCAGAAGATTCAGGTATTGAATTAGCTTCACTTAAAGTGGATGGTGGTGCTACAGCTAATAACTTCTTGATGCAATTCCAATCTAATATATTAGAGAAACCAGTTCAAAGACCTGAAGTTATTGAAACAACAGCTTTAGGGGCGGCATATTTAGCAGGTTTAGCAGTTGGATATTGGGAAAACAAAGAAGAAGTTGTAAACAACTGGGCTATAGATAGAACTTTCACACCAGAAATTGAAATAGAGAAGAGAACAGAGTTAGTTGATGAATGGCATAAAGCTGTAAATAGATCTCTTGGATGGTTAAAATAGTGATAATAAAAAAGAAGCCCATTAGGCTTCTTTTTTATCTGTTTTTATATTTTACTTTTGTTGCGTCCTTAATTTTTTTCATATCTTGACCTTCTACAGGGACAAGTTGTTGTTTATTAGTCATATTTATTATATTTAAAATTTGAATTTGCTCTCTATTGTCTTTGCCTTTTTTACCTTTTAATCCTTGAATCATTAATGAATGTCCTTGTGATATGTTTATGAAGTTAGGTTTTTTGAACCATCTGTTTTTATTGTAATAAGTTTTTACAATATTTTTGCTTCTATCAGGTTTTACTATTATAGTAACCATTATTTTGTTGAAAATCCAAAGTATAGTCTTTCTTTCAACTTTAATATTTAAAACTTTACCCTGTGCTTGAGTAAGCCTATCACCATACTTTTTGATATAATTATTAGTATAACTTTGTGCGATTTTATCTTTAAAGCCCATTATATTAACTCCTTTTCTACTTAATTATTTTAGGATATCAAAAAGAATTATATCATAGTATGAAGGTTTTTGAAATACTAAAAGATGTATTAATAATATTTTGTTTGTATACATAGGTAAAAATACATACTATTTTATGAATATTATATTATAATACTCTTTTATTGACTTTAAAAATGATTTAATACTTGTTAGAGTTGAAAAGTTGGTATAGAATACTATTGTATAAATAAAGTAATATTTGGAGGGATAAAGATGAAAAAAGAAAATTTAGCTAGAATGATAGACCACACAGTTTTAAAGCCAAATACTGAATTAGAACAAGTCAAGAAGGTTTGTAGAGAAGCTTTAGAATATAACTTTGCTTCTGTTTGTATAAATCCCAGTTTTGTAAAATTAGTTGCAGAAGAGTTAAAGGGAAGTGAAGTTAAAGTATGTACTGTAATAGGTTTCCCACTTGGAGCAACAACTACAAAAGTTAAAAAAGTTGAAACCATTGAAGCAATTGAAAATGGAGCACAGGAAGTAGATATGGTTATTAATATAGGTAGAATGAAAGATGGAGATTATGACTATGTATTAAATGATATTAAGGCTGTTGTAGAAGCGGCAAAAGGAAAAGCACTAACAAAGGTTATAATTGAAGCTTGTCTTTTGACTAATCAAGAAAAAAAGAAAGTTTGTGAAATAGCAAAAGAAGCAGGTGCTGATTTTGTAAAAACTTCAACAGGCTTTTCAACAGGAGGAGCAACTCGGGAAGATATTAAATTAATGAGAGAAACAGTAGGAAATGAAATGGGAGTTAAAGCATCGGGTGGAGTTAGAAAATTAGAAGATGCTCTAACAATGATTGAAAATGGAGCAACAAGAATAGGCGCTTCTTCTTCTGTTGAAATTATTAAGGGTATAGAGGTTGATGAAGGTACTTACTAGTGCTTTTAGCTGTTGACATTATGTCAACAGCTTTTGTTTTTGTAAAGAAATTGTTCCTATTTCTCAGATAGTAGAATATTAATATAATAAAGAGAAGGGGGGGCGATTAATTGAAGCGACTTTTAAAATCTAAAGAAATAATATACAATATAAATTTTGATGATATTACTAAAGGAAAGGATAAATTAGAATTTGAAGAG
>DAOUPR010000268.1 GCA_030626065.1 Clostridium sp.
AACCTTTGCTCTTGTTGGTTTATAAGGTATAAACTTCTCCTTACCTAATGGTTTTACAGAACTATTAATATTTTTTTGTTTTAACAGAGTAATCCTATCTCTCAATTTACCTGGATTCAATTTATCATCACCTTTAACCACATAGCTGCAGTTGTATTAAACAAGATTGTATAGAATATCTGACCTTTTCTGATGCTTTACCTATCATGTCACGATTTTCATACCAATCAGTTATTAAAATCAAACATACCAGCTTTGCTAATTTATTGTTTTCATCAAATTCTTTACCTGTAGCATTCTTTAAATATTGTTCTGCAGCTCCAATCATTAAATTTAAGTTTATATCTTCCTCTGTGTAATCATCATCAATTCTTAAGTATCCTTTAACTTCACCAATATCAAGAATCACTTTATCACCTACTTAAAAGGACATAAAAAAAGAACATAGTCTTTTATTATGTCCTGACTTTATTAATTAATTTTATTTATGGCTTCAATCAGCTCATTTTTCAACATGCTTGAATATCCTTTTATTCCTTTTTCTTTAGCTATAGCTTTTAGTTCTTCAACTGTTAATTTATCTAAATCTTGTGGTTGCTCCTCTAAGGCAGGAGCCGATTTAGGGAGTTTTTACTTTTGCTATTCTGAATGCTGATTTTAATTTTATTTTATGGTCAAACCACGCTGTTAAAACAAAGCATTCTATTCCAGTTTTAACGTCTTTGTCTCTTTCGTACAACATATCTAAATCATAATTGAAATGTGAATATCTAAAGTCTCCTACTATTGGATCTGATGCACTATCACTAAATTCTGCTGGTTTTCCTAATACTTGTTCCGGTTGAGCTACATATAAAGAAGCATTTCCATTAGCTAGCAATTCTATTATGTCCATATAATCAACATATTTCATTACTATTTTTGCATTTTCTCTATAATCCTCATGTAAATCAGCTATTGCAGCTTTGATTGCTTTATATTTATTTTCAGCTTCTACTTTTTTAATATCATTATCGGTACTATAAAAACTCATATGTTCTTCACCAGTTTTAGGTGATATTGCAAATGCAACTTTCTTTTCTTTAGCTGCTAATCCACTTTCTAACGCTTGTTCTACTGTTTGAACTATATTTGTATTAGTTCCTCTTAATATAGTCTCACTTACTGGTGCAAATACTTTAAATTTATGTCTACCAAATTGTACTGTGTCTCCATCAGCTTTAATCTCTTTAGCTGTTTCAGTATCTGCTATGAAATCATCATTATCTAACGTAAATGTAATTTTAGGTACTTCTAAATTTGTTTCATTTGTGAAAGTAGAGATATCTCTTAATGGATTTTTCACAAAAGGTTCATGTAATAATTCATCTTTCATGGTCTTTGGTAAAAATTTCTCTCCACCAGTTGCATTATTATCTCCTAATGCTGCCCTTACTTCTGAAGATACTGGTTTATTCGCCATAGTAGCTTTAATCAATTCTGCTTTAGCATTAATTCTTTTATCTTCTTCTGTTTCACCTATAACTGATTTATTTTTGAATTTATCCTCTGCTTGTTTATCCATTTCTTCTATTTGTGCTTTTATACCATTGAATCTTTCTTCTAAATCTTTCACATTGTCTTTTTGTGTATTTCTTTCCTCTAGTTTTGTGTTTGCATCTGCATACATTTCAGTTAATTTTGTATTTGCAGCCTTTAAGTCTTGACCTATCCCAGCGAGCATTTGCTCTAATTTATATCTATTCTTCATTGAATAATTCCTCCTCAAATTTTAATGTATTATTTACTCTAGTGATTAAAGCTTCAATTTCAGCATCTTTTGCATTCTTAGCTTTAATACCAGAATCAACATCATCATTGTTTTTTTTAGTTTTAAGTTTTTCTAATAAATCTTTAGGTGTATTTTTATATTTATTAAGTATTTCAATGTTTGTACTTGCTGATATATCCTTTTCTTCTAGTAATTCATCACATAATCCATATTCATGGCACTCTTTAGCTGTTAACCATGTTTCACCATCCATTATCTCAATTAATTTTTCTCTGCTTAAATTATCACCTGATTTATTGAGATACGCTTCTATTAAGCTTTCTCTTATTTTGTCTAGATCATCAGCTTGTTTTCTTAAGTCCATTGAGTTTCCATAAGTGAATGTCCAAGGATTATGAATCATCATCATTGCATTTTTAGGCATAAAAATAGAGTCACCAGCCATTACTATAATACTTGCAATACTTGCTGCTACTCCATCTATATACATATTGATTTTAGCCTTATGTCTTCTAAGCATTGAGTAGATTGCTTGACCTTGAAATACACTTCCACCAGGAGAATTTACATATATGTTTAAACTTGTTATATCTCCTAAAGCATCTAGATCTTCTTTAAAAGAGTTTGCTGTTGTATCTGTATCATCCCATTTATAAGAGCAAATGTCTCCATAAATATAGATATCTCCACTTGTAGAAGTAGCATTTTTTATGTCCCAAAATTTCTTTTTATTCAATTTCCCACCCCCTTTCACTTCTTTTTGCTTTTTAATAGCATATCCAGCTTATCAATGGGGATTAAATCCCTTGATACATATAACATATCAGCTTCTGGCAACTTGTTTTTTGGCATATCTTCCATTACCCTAATTTCATTTGGTGTGAACCAACCACTACGAATACCTTTAAAATAAAATTCAGAACGTGTTTTCATATCAGCTCTAGCATATCCATTTAGATTGAATTTCACTTCATAACCTTTATCACGTTCATTTTCAGATAAGCATTTTTTATTAAACTCTTGTTCATACATCCTAACTATTGGTAATATTGTGTCCACTAAAAACTCTAAGTCACCTTGTTCATTACTAGAATATGTTTGTTTTCCACTGTATAGCTTTTGTGGAGGTATATTGAAAACTCTTGCTACCCTTGTGACAGTTATTTCTTCAACATCAAATATCTTAGGATCAATAAAACTATTGTTTTTAAGTTCCTTTAACTCTTTACCTTTATCTAGGTAGATAACACCTTTATTTTTAAATTTTTCAATTACATTTTCATGATATTCATTAAGTTTCTCAATGTCTAATGAAGTATCTAAGCTAAAGGAATACCTAAAATTGACTCCTTTTTCTAGTTGTTCAAGACTTAATTCCTTAACATTCTTATCATAGCTTAATGTATTTCTAAGCACATCAATAGGACTTATGCCTATTCCTTTAAGATTTCCAGTCCCTATATGACTTACTGAAAATATATGTGAGTTATGAATGTATCTATTACCATCATCCATAGCTACTCTATACCATAGTTCCTTTGTTTGTTCTTCAATAAATGGTACAACTACTGAATTATCTAACACCCACAAGGCATTTACTCCACCAAATCGGTCATATTCCTTGATTGCATATGCATTTCCTTTAACATTTCTTAGAGTTTCCATCAATCTAATAAATTCAAATGCTGTTTGATTTGGATTGGGTCCATCTCTAAGAAGTCTTGCAAAGTCTTTATCCTTTGACTTCACCTTCTCATAATCTTGTCTTAGATTTAGGGGACTACTTGCTAAAGCATTGGATAACATTGTTACTGCTGCAAATATCGTTTCATTATTTGCAATGGAATTGTTTTCAAATGAATATAGCCTTGAAAATCTATTGTTTCCTATTATTCCTTTCTTGCTTGGAGTTTTGAATTTACCTCTTAACCATCCTGTTATACTAATTTTACTCACCTCCTTTAATCTGGTACATAAACAACATCACTTGCCTTTTCCTTTTCAAAATATATTTTCCAAGCATCAACAACTGAGTCTATAGGGTCTATTCTATTTTCTTGTTCTAATTTATCAATTTTTATTTCTCCCATAGAGTTCTTGGTAGTAGTTGCATTTATGGCACTCCATATAAATAACTTATCATTTTTATTATAAAGGACTTGGTTAGCTTTTACTGATAATCTAAAGTCATCTGTTGCATCATTTAGAGATTTGGCACTTTGAGGAACGTCAACTAAAT
>DAOUPR010000054.1 GCA_030626065.1 Clostridium sp.
AATTGAAATCCTTTATGAATAAAATGGGTTAAATTAAATATTATCACAATATTTAATTTCTAATTGTATAAATTAAAATAGCCATCAAGCATTGGAATAAAATTGTATTCTTAGGTTGATGGCTATGCTAACACCCTCGGGGGTTGTGAACAAATATTTACAAATTAAACAAAATGTTCATTACCTTCGAGGACCTTTGTGTTAAGAACAGAGGAATTCAAGATGTACTTATATTCTGCGTTGACGGCCTAAACGGCTTTAAAGAAGCTATAGGCGGAGCCTTCCCATTTGCTAGAATACAAAGATGTATAATACATCAAATAAGGTCAAGTATGAAATATATTCCATACAAAGATAGAAAAGCTTTTGTAGCTGATTTGAAAGGTATTTATAAAGCTGTTACTGAAGAAGTGGCAATGGAAAACTTAATACTACTTAGAGATAAATGGTCAGATAGATATCCTAATGCAGTTAAGAGTTGGGAAAATAATTGGGACAATTTAAGTACATTTTTCGCTTTTCCACCAAATATAAGAAAAATAATTTACACTACAAATGTTATAGAAAGTTTGAACAGTCAATTTAGAAAAGTAACAAAGACTAATAGTATTTAGTGAATTATTAGACAAAAAAGCTAAATAGAAAATGAACTTCAATTCAAGGTTTTCTTGAAATTAAAGTTCATCTGATTTAATGTGCAATGTATATTATCTCCAATATTAGGGAATAATATACTTATGATACAAATATTTTAAATACTAAAAAGTTACACAATTAGACAAATTCAAATCTATGTCTAATTACAAAAATCATAAATTATTTCTAAGAAGAAGAATTAGAATACACAAAAATATTTACACCCTCAAGATTTTTGTTAATCTAATTCAAAATAAATTTGATATGCAGAAATATTATCTGTATCTTCATATATATTAAAACAGATAACTCTGTTTTTAAGTAAATAATCTTCTTGCTCTATATATTTTTTCTCACCATTTCTATATATAATAATTTTTGTATTATAGTCCTTGTTATTAACTGAAACTCCATTAATATAATAATCCGTTTCAACGAAATAATTATCAGTATTGCTCCCTTGACAACACTCATTGAAATCTATTTTGTTTAATAAATTCATATAATCATTAACTTTAATAATGTTATCAATACTCCCCTTGGTGTATTTCAAATCTACAATACTTACCTCTTTTTTATTTACATCAATATATAATGCACTTGCTAATAAATTAATATCAGATTTGTTTTCATACACTTCTAACTTAATATTATCAATATACACATTATTATCAACTCTCTGAAGATACATTTTAAATCTATCTGGGATTATAAGTGAATCTTCCTCTAGGTTAAAAGCTCCTCTTGTTTTTCCCCATTCTTTTAAAAAATCTACCTTTTTCAACTCATTTTCCATAGAGATATTTTTAGTATCATTATTGTGAAGCATTATAAATACAAACAAAAAACATATAACTAAAGTAATAGTAAAAATTATAAATATATTTTTATTTTTTTTCAAATTATTCTCTCCTTAATCCTTGCTAAAATATTTAATTATATGTTCTACATCTATATGTGTATTATTATCTTTAAAATACTCAATAATTTCTTTATGTGTTAGATTAGGTTTTATTTCTTGATCTTCTACTTCAACGTTATTTTTATCTCCCAAAAATTTCTGAACATCACTTAGAGAAATATCTTTACTATCAAATACTAAATTGACACCATTATCAATTAATTGTACAATGTCATCTTTTCTTAATGTTGACCACTTTTTCTTGTCAACATTAAGAATTATAACTTGGTACTTTTGTAGATCATTAAGTTTTAATTTTTTAAACTTGTTGATTGTAACATATTGTACGTCATTTCCATACGTGATTATTTTATCTTTTACTATTTTATTCGTTGTAACTGTTAGTACTTGATTATTACTAGGAATTGTTTCATTAGCAAACACCTCAACACTAAATGTTAAAAATATAGCTATAGTTAATATTAAACTTAATAATTTTTTATACACTATCATATGCCCCCTTTAGTTATAATGCATTAGATAGTTGTAACATATCTAATGCATATATTACCATAAAACCATATAATTATAAATATTTATTTCATAATTTATATATTTATACATATTTTTACTTTAAACGACGAGAAATATATAAATAATATTTTAGAATGGCATTGTTATAAAAGCATTGTAGAAATAATTAGAAATAATTATAATTGTGAAGTAACTATGTCACGACGTTGCCCAGCAAGTGTTGGGGATTTTGTTGAATATGAAAAAACAAAACAAGTAATTTATCGAAGGGAATACATGCTTCTGATAGATTAATGATAAATAAGATGTCTATTATAATAAAAGACTGCATAGATTTGAAAACAAATTTATTTGCAGTCTTTTTTATACCGAATAAAGAATTCTTTAGAATTTAAAGGGGGTCGTAAGGGGTCTAACCTCAAAACTTTCTGCCAATTAGTATCACGAAAGTGTCCAAACACAAATAAGAACTAAAATATGGATACAATCTAAAGTCACTGATATCAGTGGCTTTTATTGTTTTTTGGAGAAAATGGAGTATAAGATATTATGAGTTTCCAGAGGAATATTGGTGATTTTTTCGATTAGATGCACACACCCATTCAAGGTATAAATGATGGAGTGTGCATTTTTTTGTGGGGGTGTGCACCTTTTGGCAGAAAATTAATATGGTAGATTTTCTTACAAAGAAAAGAAGTGAAAATAATGAACAAGTACCGAAGTATTATGTAGAGGAGAGCCATCCAGCTATTATAGATAAAGATACATGGGAAGCAGTACAACTAGAAATAGAAAGAAGAAAAGCATATGCAAAAGAACATGGAATTAAGAAATTTGAGTATGCCACAATTTAGAGTCCTTTTGCAGGTGGAGCTTTTGTTCTTTTATTTATTAAATTGTTGTTAAGTCAATAAATGAATTAGGGGTACTTGTTAAAAAATAGAAAAAAATTTTGCGAATTTAAAATTATTTAATATTTTTGATATAAATAAAATTTTATGCAAAAACTAATTAATGTGTTGGAGGTTTTAGGTTTAATTTTTATAAAGGAAGCCTATTTTTAGATTTGAAACATTATGGAAAGTGTAATATAAATCAGATGATATATGGATTTGATGTCATTAAGCACTAAGGAATACCTTGTTGCGATATTTTTCGTCTTTTTTTTTTTTTTTTTTTGAGCGTTGTTTCGACATACACATATAGAATATTATGGTAATATATACTAAGATAAGCCAAATGAGTAAGAAATATATTGATGCAGAAAAAACTCCCTTGCAAGAGACCCTGGTAAAGTTTACTTGTATGAGAGTTTATTCAATATGAAATCCTGATAAAAGGAAACCATGGCTTTAGTATAATCATTCTATCCAGGATTGTAAATAGAGAAAAGAGGTGAAATATGCTAAAGCAAAAATTAAACTTTGTAGCGTTTATTCTTCTGTCACTAATTTATTAGGGATAATTTCTCCTGTATCAATTCTTGCTATTAATAAGAAAGAGAGAAAGATTGTTTTGTTTAATAACACAATAGAAGATATAGAAGTATATGAATTGATTAAAAAACATGGAGCAGAAAAAATTAAAAAGTTACAAGGGATTAATGGAGTAGTAGTTAATATTTCTAAAGATAACAAGTTAAAATTTCAAAAAGAAGTTAAATATGTTGAAGATGATTTTACTTTGACAATTAACAAAAATCCATCTAAAGGTGACGATGCAACACCAAATCCATTACCGGAGATTATACCTTAGGGCATTGAGTATATGGAGGCACCTAAAGAATGGACAAGTTCTAATACTGATAATGTAAAAATCGGTATAGTAGATACTGGAATTGATTTAGACCATCCAGATTTAGTGAAAAATATTAAAGGTGGATTCAATGCAATTAGAAAAAATTAATCTCCTAATGATGACAATGGTCATGGCAGCCATGTTGCTGGGATTATAGCTGCTTCTATGAAAGAGTTTGGAATTGTAGGTATGGTTGCAGATGCAGATATATATGCTATCAAAGCACTAGATAGTAATGGTGAAGGTTATGTGTCTGATATTATTGAAGGAATTGATTGGGCTATTAAAAATGACCTTGATATTCTAAATATGAGTCTTTCTTCAACAAATGATTCTGAAAGTCTACATGATATTATTAGAAAGGTCAATGCTGATAGGATAGTCATGGTTGCATCAGCAGGTAATAATTATGGTGGAGCTTCAGAGTTCCCAGCTGCATATCCAGAAGTAATATCAGTAGGAGCAAGAGATGAAAATGGGTTAATTGCTGATTTCTCAGCTTTAGAAGGTGTAGATGTATATGCTCCTGGAGTTAACGTGTACTCTAATTACATAAATGATGGGTACTTAAGTATGGATGGTACATCTATGGCGGCTCATCATTATACAGGAAAAATAGTTTATACAATGATAAATTAAAATGAAATTAGATGGGGTGTGTAAAAATGAAAAAAATTTTTTAAAAGTGTATTGTTTATGTTGTTGGTAGTTTTTTTATTTACTGGAAGTTTTGTTGGAAGTGTTTTTGCTGAAGATAATACTGTTAGTGAATCAGAAGCTGTAAATGTAGCGTATAATTTTCTACTTTCGCACTTAGCGAATCCAATAGAGTTAGAAGAAGACGGTGATCAAGTAAAAAACGGAGTAAACTCAGTTGATTCTGGATGGAAAGAGGGAATTTTGATAACAAAAGTTACTCCAATGTATTCACTTAATGATATGGTTTCTGCATACTTGGTAGAATTAGGATATGAAGAAAACAAGGAAGCAGGGTATATTGTTGTTAGTGGCAATAAAAACTCATACCCGATAATTTAATATCAATATAGCCAAAATCATCACCTGTATAAAGCCGATAAAATGGTGAAAGAAAAAGATAATAAAGAGAAGAAGTCTAAGAAGTATAAAGAAAAAAGCAAGTTCTATTACCTAGGTGGTATAAAATACGGTTTAGGAATGAAGTATGATGATGAAAAAGAAAAGGAAGACTATTTCAGTTTATCAACAAATAAACCTAAACTCAAAGATAAGAAATTAGAAAAAATAATTACACGTTCCATTAATAATGAGAGTTTAAAAGGATAATGGGAAATACTGGACACTGGTTCGAGCAATCCACCTACAGGAAAAGTAATTACTGCACCAAAAGATTGGGAGAATGGCTGGGATGAAGTTAGAACAGACTTTTGCTATAGAATGGGGAGTACTTATTTCACAACTGGCACTTCGGGATTTACTGGAAGCAATAACTGTTCCCCTACAGCAGGTACAAATATATGTTTGTATTGGACTAGGAGAAATTCTGCTTTTAGTAACTTGTTACCAACAGGAGGCTGGGCAAATGTTCATAACACTTTATACTCATTAATGAATACAGATGTCAATGGAGGGACTTATGATTCTAATTTTAGATCCGGCTTGATAGCATATATGAAACAGAGATTATCAAAGCAAACACCATCATCAAGTTACAGAAACTATGCAAATACTGTTAGTGAATTTGATACACATATTAGAGGGGAAATTGTAAACGGACGACCAGTTAATCTCCATTTAAAAGATGATGAGTACTATAGCAATGGAGATGGAGGACATTCTGTAGTAGGCTTTGGTTATGCAAGATATAGATATGGTAGCACTTGGTCAAGTCATTACGTCATGATAGACGACGGTTGGGTTTCCTCGCCTAACAGATATATACATTATCAAACTGGAAGAGATCATATGAATGTAAGCAAGATTAATCCATATTAATATAATATATATGAGAACGATGAGGTGTGTAATGTCAACTAAAATAAAGATTTTCGGTATATCTATTATAGCATTATTATTGGTATCCTGTTCGGCAAGAACAGATAATAATAATGATGTAGTATATTCTATATCAGATAAATATTCTGATTTCCAATATTCAAATATTACTGAAATAATAATTCTAACAGGGCATGGTAAAAGAATTTCTATAGATAATAAAGATAAAATCAAGAAGTTATTTGATATATGTAGTAAGGTTCAAATAATGGATGAAAAACAACCGAAAGAGACTAAAGATGGGTTTTCGTTTATCTTATCATTTTACGAGAAAGACAATAAGATTTTATCTATCAATGCATCCAAAGGTGAAACTGTACGGATAAATGGGATTTTATATAAAATTGTTAATAAGAAAATACCAGAACAGCTTATCGAGCATACAGAATTTCTATTAGAAGAAAATCAAACAGAATAAAACATAAAGTAGCTTCGGCCATTACATGTCCTCAGTAAATACCCCGGAACTAGTGAATGTACTGTAAACAACTAACAGTTATTTAACTAGGTCCAGGGTATTTAGCGACTGGGTAGCAAGTGGTCCAAACAAGTTTGTCCCACAATGGTACCTGGTATTTCACGCTTTATGTAGAAACTTCAGAACTTGTACCCAGAAAGGGGTCAGGTACCTTGGAAAACATGAAAAAATAAAACAAGCTATATATTTAATTTAATCCATAATTTTTATGGATTAATGAGAAGTGAAATGACTCAAGTAAAACCAAAACTGCAAATAGATTCAAGCACTGAATTAATTTGCAGTTTTTAATACCCAATTGAGGATTACCTTAAATTCAAGGGGGATCGTAAGGGGGTCTAACCTCAAATGTTTCTGCCAATTAGTATCAAAAAAGTGTCCAAATACAAATAAGAATTTAAATATGGATACAATAGAAAGTCCTTGATTTCAAGGGCTTTTGTTGTTTTTTTGAGGAAATGACGTATAAGATATTTTGATTTTTGAGAGGAATATCGGTGATTCTTTAGTTTAGATGCACACATCCATTGAAGGTAGAAATGATGGGGTGTGCACTTTTTACCTTAGGATATTATTGTAAATATATAATAAAATAGTGTTACTTACGTCATTAAAGATGAATTTTTTTTGTTATAAAAGGGTATAACTATGATTTATTCAGAGTAAAAAAAGCTGTAAATAGTTTAAATAGAAACTATCTACAGCTTTTTTAAAAATCTAGTATTGGTATTATTTTATAATTTTATTTCCCAACGGTTATCAAGATTATTTTCAAATGAATATAAACTCCTTAACGAACACTCAACCATATCAGATATAGCTTGATCAGTATAGAATGCTAAGTGTTGTGTTAGAACTACATTAGGCATTTGTCTTAATATTGAAATATTATGATTCTTTAATATTTCAAATCTTTTATCAGTATGATAAATTCCAACTTCATTTTCTAATACATCTAAACCAGCAGCACCGATTTTGCCACTTTTTAATCCGTCAATTAATGCTTCAGTGTCAATCAATTCTCCACGAGAAGCATTTACAATAACAACATTATCTTTCATAGCACTAATAGAATCTTTGTTAATAATATGATAAGTGCTATCCAATAAAAGTGTGTGTAATGTTATTACATCTGATTGTGAATATAATGTGTCTAAATCTACATATTCAATATATTTTTTCATTTCTTCATTAGGATATAAATCATATCCTATTATTTTACACCCAAAACCACTTAGATTTTTTATTAACGTTTGTCCGATACGTCCAGTTCCTATAACACCAATTACTAAGTTTCTCATTTCGTGCCCCTGTATTCCAGGTAATGAAAAATCTTGTACCGTTCCTCTTTGCATGGCAGTTTTAACTTTTCTAATGGACATTAATATAAGCATTGTAGTAAAATCAGCAACAGAGTTAGGAGAATATGTTGCATTACTTATCCTAATATCAAATTCTTTGGCAGCTTCTAAATCTACGTTATCATATCCAGCACTTCTAACAGACAAATATTTAACGCCAAGTTCTTTTAATTTTCTCAATACTTCTCTAGAGGCATCACAATGCCCCAATATACTAACGCATTCGAATCCTGTAGCTTCAGAAGCATTCTCTAAGCAAAGTGATTCCTCTATATATTTAATATCACATTGTAATTCAGTTGAAAACCTATCAAAATCATATTGTTCATCATCTCTAGTTGAATAAGCTATTATTTTCATAAATATCATCCTTATATTTTATTCTATTTAAATTAAGCCATTATTAGAATTTTATTAAATAGTCCTGTTCTTCTACAAAATTCAATTTGTCAATAAAAATATACTTACATACATATCCCATAATAACAGGAGCTCCTACAAAAATTAAAGTAGTAATCAATATATTGCCAAAACTATATCCAACAATATTCAAATGTGCTAATGGTCCAATTAATCCACTGATACCAAAGCCAGCACTAATAGGTGTGCCTTGAATATTAAAGATTCCAGCAATTGCACCTACAACTGCAGCATTAGCTATGATTGGTACAATTATTTTGGGTTTTTCGGCAAAGTTTGCCATTTGCATTTTGGGAGAACCTAAGAAATGGGCAATACTTGTACCAATTCCGTTTACGCCAGCTCCCGCAATAGCTAGTCCGAATCCAGCAGCACAAATCCCAATGTTTGCAGCACCAGAACCAACGCCTACTAAAGAGATTGCTAATGCAATACCAACACTTGAAACAGGTGAAATAATTATAACTGCAAAAGAAACAGAAATTAAAACACCCATTAATATAGGTTGTAATGTAGTGAATAATTGCACTAAAGATCCTATATAAGTCGTAATTTGTGCAACATATGGGAGAGTTTGTAAGCCGATAAATCCTACTAAAGAAATTACAAGTGTAGGTACAACCAACACAGTATAAGCTTTCATTTTATCACCTATAAATATAATAAGTGCAACAGCGATGGCAGCGGTAATACCTGCATTTATTACATCACCAATACCTGCTAATATAAGACCAGCTTCAGTAACTTTAATAACACCTGAACCAATCATAGTTGCAATTGCAAGGCTTCCAGATTGAATTGGAGAAAAGTTAAACTGTTTCGCTATACATAACCCCATAATAACTGATAATAAACTATTTGACATCTTTGTTATTGTAATAATTGTTGTTAAGCCCAACGCTTTACTAAGTTCTCCTAATAATGCACCTGGTATTAATGCAATAACAATACCGATACTCATTCCTGTGAGAACTTTTATGAAACCCTCTTTAAAATTTAAATTTTTACTCATAGTACCTCCTTAAATAATTTAATCATTTGTTTAATGTGAATACCAACATTTCAAATAATAAACTATATCCTAAGGGGGTAGTCAATAAGTTTTGTTATTATATTAACAACTTAACATTTGATAATTTTAACTTATTTTACTTGTACTTGTAATTCCATAATCATTTCATCTTCATTATTAGTAAAAGAACGATCAATAACACAATAATCATAAAAATCACCTATAGGTTCATAGTTATTTTTCTTGAGCCAATCAATAAGAAAGTTTAAAGGTTGTTCATTATAATAACTTCCTATGTGATACATTGAAATATATTTTCCACCAGGTAGTATTTTTTCATTATTAATATTAAAGTTTGCCGGAAGGGAAATAAAAGAGTCAATTGTAGTCGATAACTCAGTCTCATTTAAATGATACACAGTTCCATATCCATGATGCGAAAATAAGCTTAAATCCCTAAGATGATTTAGCATTTTACGATATGTTAGCATAACAGATTCTTTTGTATTTGAAGAAGCTTTCTGCCTATAAATTTTTCTACACTCATAAAATTGAAGAGAAGGTCGATTTAAATCATTATCCATTATTAAGTTTGCTTTCTCATAAAAATTGATTAAATAATCAACATCTTTCTTTGTTTGTGTTAGTGTTTCTATTTCAATTTTTAATTTTTCTCCACGTGATTTTAATTCCTTAATCATTAAATCATGTGTTCTATTTTCCAGCATAAATTTGATTTGATTTAAATCAAAACCAATATTTTTGAGGTAAATAATTTGTTTTAATATAGGGAAATTTTTTCGTGTATAATATCTATAATTATTTGATTCATTAATATAATCAGATTTAAATAATCCAATCTTTTCATAATAAAGTAATGTTTTCTTTGAAATGCCATGAAGCTTTGCAACTTCACTTGTTTTATATAGTTTTTCTGTCATTTTATGGCTCCTAAACTATGCCCTAAGGGCACGAATTATAAATACAAATATTGTATTTATATATAAATTTGAGTTATTATACAAAATCATACATTAATATATACTAATTTATCTGAGTAGGTATATGATTTAAAGATAAATTGTTGTTAAGTTATTGACATATTTTTTCATTCTTAACTATAACATTTTTTATTTGCAGAGTCCATTACCATTCTTCCTTACAAAAATGTAGTTGGTAAGAATATTTGTTAATCAAAATAAAAGTCAAGAAAACTGGACAAGGGCAGCAAAGGAAGATCTTAAGAGTCATATAGAAAATCCTCATGTTAAGGCTTGCGACTTCGGCGTTATTACAGATGAATACTAGTTTGCTGCCAAATATATTCACATAAGGATAAAGAACTTCATATTTTAATAGTAGGAATAACAATTATATTAATGGATAAGGATGGAATAAAATGTCTGGAAATATATTAAATTATTATGCAAGTGGAAATACTGCTAAGGGGTTCTTTAATTTTTTCGAAAATAATTTAGCTAACTTAAACAAGCTGTTTGTTTTAAAAGGTGGACCTAGTACAGAAAAATCAATATTTATGAAAAAAATTGGTTCGCAGTGGATAGATAGAGGGAATGATATTGAATATTTACACTGCCCAACTGATAATGATTCAATTGACGGGGTAATTAATATTGAACTTAAAATTGGTATTGTTGATGCTACAGCTACACATGTAATTGAGCCAACAGCTCCTGGCGCAACTCGAGAGTATGTAAATTTAGGAGTAGCATGGGATTTAAGCAAGTTAGAACCTTATACAAATGAAATGTTAGATTTAGAAAGTAAAATAAGTGAGTGCTATAAAAAGGCTTATGAATCTTTTGGAAAAGCATTAAAAATTCATGATGAATGGGAAAAGATTTATATAGAGAATATGAATTTTGAAAAAGCTGATAGATTAACTGAAGAAGTAATAGAGATATTACTTAAAGAGGGTGAAATAGATAAACATTCAGACGTAAAACATAGATTTTTAGGGGCAGCAACTCCAAAAGGACCTGTTGATTTTGTACAGAACCTAACAAGTAATATTGCTAAAAGATATTTTATTAAAGGACGTCCAGGTACTGGGAAATCAACCTTCCTGAAAAAATTACAAAAGATTTCAAGTGATAGGGGCTTTGACGTAGAGGTTTATCATTGTGGATTTGACCCAAATAGTTTAGATATGATTATATTGAGGGAACTAGATGTGTGTATATTTGATTCAACATCTCCACATGAGCATTTTCCATCTAGGCAAAATGATGAAATAATAGACCTATATAAAGAACTAATAACTCCTGGTACAGATGAAAAATATGAAAATGAAATAAATGAGATTGTTTCACGTTATAAAACTGTCGTAAGTAAAGGTACTTCGTATCTTAAAGAAGCAAAAGAGTTACAAGATCGATTAGAAAAATTCTATATTAATGCAACAGACTTCAGTAAAATAACTCAAATAGGGGAAGAATTAATATCTAAAATATCTAGATACTAATAATAAATCCATGACTAATACAGAAATGTATCAGTCGTGGATTTTTGTTATAAAATTGTGTTATCATATAATAATATATGAGTCTAGAGTTTTTATTTTAGGATTAATAACTTAATTATTAATATAAACGTATTAAAAAGTCGTTGATGCATTAGTTTTTGTAATAAATATGAGTTAGTAGTTGAATAGGAAATTTTAAAAATGGGGTGGAAAATATGTTAAACAGAAGAAAAATAAAATCTATGGAATTGATTGAAGTACTTTTGATATTTTTAGCTATTATACTTTTGGTTGGCATTTTGTTTTTTATTGGCAAAGAGCTAAAGATTAATACTGTGATTTATAATGTACTGGTGGCAAGTCTTATATTCATTGCAACATTGATTGTTTCAATAGTTGTATTTCAATTTGTAAAAAGAAAGTACATTGAGGCACTTAAAGATGAGATTGAAGAAGATTTTGATGTGTCTAGAAGTAAATTAGAAGAGAAAGTCTTAAATATAAACAATAGAATTTTTGGGTTTGAAACTAATTATTCGAAAAAATTAAAGAAAATTATGAAGGATTATAATATTAAAGTGAAAGAAATTGAAAATATAAAAAAAGAACTAAGTATCAAATTGACTGAGGAAGATATGAAAATAGCTTGTTTAGAAATTGAAATTTGTAAGATTAAATTAGCTAATAATGAAGATTATGATGAAAAAGAAAGGGAGTCTATTCGTGATAGAATAGTTAGGATTAATGAATTATATCCAAGTATAAGCGATGAAAAAATTTTAAATGAAGTAAAAGAAATAAAAAATGCTCACTAAAATAAAACCCTCTATAACAAGTTTTTAATTTGTTAAATTATTGATATAAAAGAAATAGATAATGATAAAAAAGAAATGAATATTACAGCTTCATATAGGTTTGTTTGTTCAGAAAGATACAAGTGTAAATGTGTAAATGCAAATTTAGAATTATAAAAGAATGAATTAGAAATACAAAAAAAAATGAATTGGAAAAAATGGTTAAAGAATTAAGAATAAAGGAACAAAAACTAATAGAAGAAATTCAATATGATAGAATAAATAAAAATAAAAAAAAGTTGCTAATAGATATATTATGTAAGCGTTTAAGTACTTAGAGCGAAACAAAATTATTTTATTTTTAGATATCTATCTTTTGAAAATGAGATTAGTAGTAGATTTTTGCTAAAAAGTAAGCATTATTATTTATTGATAGCCTTTCTACCCTATGCTACAATTCATTTAAATATTAAAAAGATATTTGGGGCAATATAAATAAAAAGGGGGCTATTTAATGACTAGGTATAAAAACAAAAATGATGTAAATTCTCAAGGAGAGAAAAATTATTTTGAAGGTAATAAAGAATATTTCGATTACCTGAATGAATTAAAATCCTCAAAAAATTCTGAGGATAAAGATGATGATTATAGTTCTACATTTATGTTTCTATAATTGTATCAATAAAGATAATAGCAAATTTGCTATTATCTTTTTTTATGTGCGCCCAGCATGGGCGCAATCTATAGGGTGAAAGTCCCGAACACCGAAGGTGATATAGGTGTTAGCCAAGAGCAAGGGTGTCCATCGTGAGGTGGAATCTGAAGGAAGCTGGAG
>DAOUPR010000144.1 GCA_030626065.1 Clostridium sp.
AGATAAGTACTATAGTTTAATAAGTATTTATGTTCATGTCTTAGTTTCATACCAGTATTAAGCAAAAATAGGTTCCTCCTTCAAAGATTTATTTAGCTAAGGTAAAATATTTTTGTTCCAAAATAATAGCCTATATTTTCCTCATCAATGTATATATCAAAAGCATCCATCTTATTTCCATTGGAATCAATAATAAATAATCTCCAATAATAAGTACCAGCTGGTAGCATATCAATGATTATTTCATTTTCATTAATACCAGTTTCTGAATATAAAATGGTATCGAAAGTAGGGGTATTACTAATATCTAGTGAATACGTAAAGGTATCCCCCTGAAAATCGTAGGAATCTGTCCATTGAAGCTGAAGATAATTACCTATTATTATTGGATCACCCATGAAAACGGGCATTGGTTTTTCTAAGCTTTTATAATAATTCTCTTTGTTATGTTCTAGTGTTTCAGTAAGTTCATTAAACTCTAAGTTAATTTCATCTATGTGTACATGTCCATTTTCATTATCTGGCTGTCTGCTTAAAAATTCTATGGCTATTGGTTTATATAAATTGATTAAATCTACTAGTTTATCTTTTGTAATGATTTTAGAAATTTCTTCAATTTTATCAGTTAAAGCTTGTCTGTTTTCTTCATTTCTAAGAAATTTATTGGTTAGTACATTTCCCCAGTGATTCGATACACCTTCTTGCCAAATAGCTCTAGTACTTCTATATCCACCTAAACCTTTATCATAATCCCAAGGTAGAAAGTACCAAGTATCACTATCAGAAGGGCTGTATATAAAATAATTTCTACTTGCTGTATCTAAATTATCAAAAAGTATATTTGTAGCGAGCCATGTAAGGTAGTTCTCTCTATTAAAATATTTATCAAATACATCATTAATATGAATAAAATCATTATTTACATCATCGAGCATTTGGAGTAATTCTTCGTGGTCTTCATTGCCTTTGATTTCTAATGTTTTTTCGAAATCTTCTTCATTATAGTCTGGATCGTCTTCTAGTTTTAGAAAATCTTCATATCTATAAAACTCGAAATTTTCAACTTTGTATAAAGAACCTTTTTTATCTAGATTATGATTTTTAAGAAAGTCAGTATCTACATTTTCGATTTGTGTATATAAACCGAAATCTTCAAATTGCTTGGTAAAATTTCCTTCACTCAAATCCTTGATATAAACATGAAGAAAGCTTGTTCTTAAACTAGTCATATTAGGTACTGATTTTATTAAATCAAAACTTAGTTTATTTCTGATTTTTAAAATATCAGAAGGGTGTTTGTTTAGATTTACAGTTTCAAAGCCATCCCAAAGACTATTTTCATCTAGTTTAACCTTATAAGATTTCAAATCTGCTAATCTAGAGGATTGTCCTCTTAATTCCATAGTTCCATTAGTATTTGTAAGTCCATATCCATAATCACCATTAGAAATGACTCCATTGTGACCTTCTTGGAATAAAATTTTTACTTTAGGTTCTTTTGCAGTAGGGTCTAATACAGTTTCATTTAGCTCTGAAAAAGTAAAGGCATATTTATCCTTGGTCTTATCAGCGGGAAGTACTGTAATATAAATTTCTTTTACTAGGGAAGCGTCATCATCTTTATAAACTTCCTTATTATCTTCAATACTATTTTTTTGTGAATTGGTATTTGAGGTGAAAGAGTTACTTGAACAAGAAGTAAATAATAAACTTATTATGATTAAAATTAGGCTAAAGTTCTTTTTCATACGCATTACTCCTTATAGAGAAATTATTATTTAGAAAAATCCCACTTTGAATATCTATCTTCCATTTCTGTTTGTAGGTGAGTCCAGCCCATTTTTTCGGAAAATTCCTGGCTTTGTCTCTCATCATCAAAAGATATAGTAAATACTTTAGTTTTGTTTCTTTTGCTAACGTCTATAAAGTCTTCTAGTCTATTTATTTTAGAGCTTTCGTTGTCAATGTAAGGAGAAGAAAAATTTTCCCAAAGTATACCGTCTATAAAGTCACAACTAAGATCTTTATAGGTATTAAAGCCTCTGTTCTGTACTATTATTATGGAAGGATATTTTTCTTTAACTTTAGTAATAAAATCACTGTAGCCCTGCTTTAATTCATCATAAAGCTCCAAGTTATCTTTATAATAATCAATCCAATCAGCAGTATCTAAAAATACTCCATCCATTCCTTTGGACATGATTCTCTCATCTAATACTTCAAGTAATGCATCTTGATAAGTATCTTCATAAATGGCACCAATAAAGTTCTTACTAGATTTACTCTGAACTTTTTCTCCATCGATAGTTAAATAATCTGAGTCGGATAGTTTGTCTATAAGAATACTATCCCAATAACCAATTGACATTAAGGAAAGATAGCCTATAACTTTAGTGTTATTTTCTTTTAGATAATCTACATCTGAAGTTTTAAAAAAAGATCCTTCTATAATAACTAGATCTTCTTCGGACATATCTTCTAAAATTTTTTTATCTGTTTTTCTATAGTAAATCCTATAGGTGCTTACATCTTGCAGAGGATTTTTAGTTTGATGAAATAATTCAATTAATATATATACGGATATACATGCGATTAAAAATAAAAGAGTAGACACAAGCAAATTTTTCTTCATCTATACACCTACTAATAATTTCTGATTAAATTTAAATTGAATTCTAATATATTAATAATTATATCATAAATTGGATATTAATAAGTGACATATTTCACTATAAATAAACAATAAGTACAAAAAAAAGAAGATAGTATTCTCAAAAGAGTACTATCTTCTTAGCATTAAAAGATATTTTAAAATACTAAATTAAATTGATGTCCAACCACCATCTACAAATAATGTTTGACCTGTAGTATAGCTAGAAGCATCTGAAGCAAAGTATATTGCGGCACCATTTAATTCGCCAGGATTTCCAGGTCTTCCTGCTGGACAAATTAAATTATATCCTTTTACATACTCATCTTTGTATAAAGTTTTTTCAGTCATTTCTGTTCTGAAAAGGCTTGGACCTATTGCATTAACAGTTATTCCGTGTTGTATTAATGAAGTACCCATACCTCTTGTTAAGTTGATTACGGCACCTTTTGAGGCATTATAAGCGTGAAGTGGAGCTGATTTAGAACCTACAAAACCAAGAATAGAAGCTACATTAATGATTTTACCATAATTATTTTCTTTCATATGTTTAACAACATGCTTTGATACTAAGAAAATACTTTTTACGTTCAAATTCATAACTCTATCCCATTCAGGTTGTTCAATTTCTTCTACAGAACCTTTTGAAGCTGTTCCTGCATTATTCATTAAGATATCTATTTTACCAAATTCCTCAATAACCTTGTCTATAGCTCTAATAACTTGGTCTTCTTGTGTAACATCACATTGGACAGGTAATGCTTTTCCGCCTAAAGCTTCAATTTCTTTAGCTACTGCTTCTAATTTTTCATATCTTCTTGCAAGTAAGGCTACACTAGCACCTTGTTCTGCATAAGCTTTTGCAACTTGGATACCTATTCCACTAGATGCTCCTGTTACAACGGCAACTTTTCCTGATAAATCAAATAAATTATTCATAATACATACCTCCTGTTTTTTATGATTCATTTTTGTTATCTGTAGTACTTTTATATATGAATATAATATAAACGACATAAGTTAACCTTTTTTTAAACAGTGTATTTATTTAATCAAATAAATTGGAAATAAAAGAATACATTACAAATGTTGGCGTACTATTATTTATTTTTACAGAAATCGATATTTTTTACTTGGAACTTATATAACAAATATACCATTATTAAAAAATATATTTAATGGATATATGTACTAAATTTATTGACTTTTTTGTGCACAGCGCACTATAATGAATTTGGTGATAACTATGACAACTACATTTAAACAGCTTTGCAACTGTTTTTCTGACAAAGCTATAAATATTTTTCAAAATAATGAAGAAGAAGTGTTTTTACAGGATGTAAAGAATATTAGAAAGAATAAGCTGGATTTTTCAAAGGATATTATATATATTGGGGAAACGTCTATACTAAATGATGGATTAAAAAATATTACAAAGGCTAATTTTATTCTTATTAATGATGACCATATATCTATTAAGGATTTTTTTGTAAATAAATTAAACATTATTGAACTTAAGGATTCAGAAGATATTTTTCAGATTTATAATCAAACGAGAGATTTTTTTCAATGTGATATTGAAATGGAAAGATATGCAGCAGCTTTATTTCAATCATATATTATAAATAAAGGACTCAGTAATATTGTTCAAGAGGCTTCGAATATGCTTAATAATCCAATAGTTGTAATAGATCTAAGTTATAAAATATTAGCCTATTCCAATATTAAAGAAGTTAAGGATAAACTTTGGATAGACAATATTAAAAAAGGATATTGCTCTTATGAATTTATTGTAGCTGTTAAGAAAATGAGAAGTGTACAAGCTGGCATGAAGTCTGATGAACCATATGAAGTATCAAGCAAAAAATCGCCTATTTTAAAGTTAATTTCAAAGGTAAAAATAGATAATAAACATATTGCAAATGTAATTTTAATACAGAGTAAGACAATGATTTTGCAAAGAGATAAAGATCTTTTGGAAATTACTAGTAAAATTATTGCTGAAGAACTCAAAAAGAATAAATTTTATAGAAATTCAAAAAAATTAATATATGAAGAATTTATTTATAATCTTCTCGAGGATAAATCACAAGAGGTAGATGTATTTAGAGAAATAATTATAAATCAAAGTTTAGAATTCGGAAAAAAATTATCAGTATTAGTATTTGATATTTCGAAATACAATCCTTATCGTAATAAATTTGGGCATCTTAGAGATGTTTTTAGCATATTATTTCCTAATGAAAAATTAGTTTATTATAAGGATGATATTGTTATTATTTACGATAAAGATAAAGATATAAATAAAATAACTGAAGAATATATTAGTAAAGTTAAAGAATTTTTAACAGTAAACAAAATATATCTAGGAATAAGTAGAGAATTTTCAGATATACTCCAATGTAAAAAATACTACCTACAGGCAGTAAAAGCTATGAATTTTAGTAAAACTATACTTAATAAAAATACATTTGTATTTTACTCAGACATTCAAATTTATGACTTGATTTTACCTATATATTCAAATATGGATTATAAAGATTATTGTAATCCTATGCTTATTAAATTAAAGGAATATGATAATTTAAAAAAAACTGATATGTATAATACTTTATTTATATATCTAAAAAACAATGAGAATATCGAAAAAACAGCAGAGGAACTCTATATTCATAGAAATACTGCAAGATACAGAATTCATAGAATAGTTGATTTGACTAATATTGATTTTACAAATATGGAGAAAATAACTAATATATATTTATCCTATAAATTCAACAAATATGTTGAAACAATTAAAGCTGAGTCTATTGGCGATTAAAATGAATAAAATGGAACAACTTGAATTAAAAAGTTGTTCCATTTTTCTTATCTCAAATTTATATTATTTTATATCCTCAAGCATTTTCAAATCTTTAATGTTTATGTTTTCCATATCTTTATATTGTATATCTTCTTGATTCAAGGAAATTTGGTTATTGTTTTTTAATTTAAATATTTTTACTTCATCCTTTAATATTTGAGCTTGAGTAGATAACTCTTCACTTGCAGCTGAGGTCTCTTCTGATATTGAGGAAGTAGTTTGTACAACAGTAGCTATTTCATTAATTCCTTCACTAATTTGTACCATTCCAATGGATTGCTCATTAGAGGCTATTGCAATATCACCAACTAAATTAGCGGCTTTAGAAATACCATCAACAATTCCAGTTAAAGCTTCTGCTGTTTTATTAGCAATTTTAGTTCCACTTTCTACATTCTTAATAGAATCCTCAATCATTATAGCTGTTTCTTTAGCTGCATTTGCAGAACGTGATGCTAGATTTCTTACTTCTTCAGCGACTACTGCAAATCCTTTACCATGTTCTCCAGCTCTAGCTGCTTCAACTGCGGCATTTAAAGCTAATATATTTGTTTGGAAGGCAATTTCATCAATTACTTTAATAATTTTAGAAATATTATTTGAAGAATTATTAATTGAATTCATTGCAGTTAGCATTTCTTGCATTTGTTTATTACCTTCAGAGGCATATTCTTTAGTTTTATCTGCAAGATCTTTAGCGGCATTAGAATTTTCAGCATTTTGATTAGTCTGAGAAGAAATTTCATCAATAGAAGCTGTTAATTGTTCAATTGAACTTACTTGTTCTGTTACTCCTTGTGCAAGAAACATACTTGACTTTGATACTTGCGTTGAGCTTTCTGCTACTTGATCTGAAGATGAATTTATATTAGTTATTATTTTGTTTAGGTTAGTTGCCATACTCATAAATGCTTTTGATATTTTTCCTAGCTCATCTTCAGATTTAATACTCAAGTTTACATCAAGGTCTCCATCTGCAATATTTAAAATAGCTTCTTCAATATATTTAATAGGTTTTAGAGATTTTTTTAAGTAAATAAATAAAATTATTGCTGTTATGATTATGGAAATTGATAGAATATACCAAATGATATTAGATAGTCTATTTAAATTAAGGCTTAAGCCACTACTAAGAAAGTCTGCATCAAAATCAGCAGCTAAAATGGCTACAGGTTCATTATTACTATTGTAGATTGCTACGTTACCTGTTATTAGCCAACCCCAATCTTCATAATATTCTGCATCTGTAATAGAACTTCCAGTTTTTAAAGCTTGATTTTCAGAAGCATACTCTATTTCATTATCACTATTAATTTCAACTTGATCTCCAAAACTTGAAAAATCTTCATCGTCTTCTCTTAATGAGTCTACTAAATAATAGAATTTGTCATCTTGAAGCTGTCCTATTGTATAAAGATATTTGAAATCACAATTTTTATAAGCTTTGCTTAAATAATTATTAAGTTCGTCATAGTATTCATTGTTGGACATTTCATTATTAATTAATTTTTCTAATTTGTCACCATCAATATTAGCACTTATTCCATTTAAGGAATTGATTATTTGTTTGTTTGTTTGAGATTTTATAAGATTTTTAGATAAACCCGATATAATAAATCCTGTAATAATATTAATTATAATAAGTGTTGCAATTGTTATAGTGACAATTTTTGTAGTTAGAGACTTTTTTATTGACATTTTTTACCCCCGATTTAATGAATAATATTTTTCTTAAGTTGTTTTATTATATTTTTTTGAATACTATTTAAATATCAGCTTTATTATATCATGACTATGTATATGTTTACAGTATTTTAAATACAATCCATAAGAAAAATCACATAATTACACATAAGGTTTTATATTTATTCCGAAATCATTTGCAATAATAAAATTAGAGATTAAAAAGGAGGATTTATATGAGATTATTTGTACATGGTATTAAAAGTTTGATTCGTCGTCCTGTGAAGACTTTAATGTTGTTTGCAATATTATTTATTGTATTTAATTTAGTTTTTACAGGTTTCATTATCGAAAATAGCATTGATGAATCAAAGGAATATATTCGCAATGAGATAGGTGCTGCTGTTGAATATCGTACAGATGTTATGGGCGC
>DAOUPR010000231.1 GCA_030626065.1 Clostridium sp.
CCAAACCCTAGAACAACACCAAAGAAATAACCGCCAGCTACAGCAACACCCCACATAAGAATCATAGCCATTACAACTGGGAAGAGAACATCACCAGCTCCTCTTAATCCGTTGATAAGAACTATATTAAAGGTTCGACCTGGTTCTAAAAAGGCATCTACTACTAAAGTTGCCGCACCAAGTATAATGATTTCTGTATTATTAGTATATAACCCCATAAAGGTCTTTCCAAAGAAAAATAGTAGTATTCCTCCAGTAATTGAGAATATCATAGCAATTTTAAAGTTTTTTAAGCCAATATGGTAAGCTTTATCAAACTCTTTTGCACCCACTGCTTGACCAATCATAATTTGAGTTGCTTGACCAATAGCAATAGAAAAAAGCATAGCAAACCAACAAAATGTCCATACATAGGTTCGAGTTATATAAGAAATTTCACCCATATTAACTAGAATTATTGACATCAGAACAGTTTGAGCCAAACTATAGGACATATTTTCCATGGCAGAAGGAAATCCTATTTTTATAAGTTTTTTTAATGCGTCTATTGGCTTGTTTTTTAGATGTGCAAAAATTGTTATAGGAAGAACTTTTTTAAACAAAAATATAAGAGCGACTATTGTAGCACAAAATCTACTAAAAGTAGTAGCAATCGCAACACCTTTAGCTCCTAGAACTGGTGCTCCGAATAAGCCGAATATAAAAATAGCATCTCCAAAAATGTTAACTACATTCATTCCCATAGTTATATACATACTTTCTTTTGTAAAGCCGTGACTTCTTGCAATAACTGCAACAGTGTTTAATACTGATTGAAGAAATAAGGCTCCACCAACAATTTTTGTGTAATCAGAAGCATAAATCATTAAATCTGGAGTTACTCCCATCAATTTCAAAATAGGATCACCTAAAAATATCATAAAGATACTTATTATTATTCCTAGTATCATATTAATTGTAAGAGAAACTGCACTAACTTTTTCGATTTCTTCTTTGTTGTTTGCACCAAAATTCTGTGCGACTAATACTGCAGTACCAGCAGAGATTATTGCAAATATTAGGTTTAAGTTGTTTATTAGTTGATTAGAAGCGCCAACTGCGCCTGCAGCCTTATCATTAAACTGACTTAGCATAAATATATCAGCTGTACCAAGAAGCATAAATAGAAGCATTTCAACAAAGATAGGTGCTGCCAATTGTAATAGATTTTTTCTTTTATTATTCATAATTTATCCCCTAAATAAAATCTTTTTTATAACTTTTACTATTATGTAACGGATAGCCCTATTAGTCAATGGGAAAAAAGAACTAATTTTATGATATTGAAACTTTTGTGATATGTTACAAACTAAAGTTTGTTAAGACCTATACTTTTTTGAAAATTATAGTAGAATAGAGTAGATAAAAACTTTTTTAATGTGCGATGTGCAGTTTTTAATTTGCAATTAAGGAAGAAAATCAACTACAAATATGTATTGTAAACCGTAAACTGTGTAATATAAATATAATTAAAGGAGAAATATCATGAATAATAAAGTAAATAGAGACTATGTACAGAACTTACTAGAGGATATTCTAAATACTCCAAGTCCAAGTGGGTTTTGTTTTAAAGTTATGGAGAAGATTGAAAATTATACAAAGGAATTAGGCTTCGAATTCTCTTTAACTAATAAAGGTTGTGGTGTTATTACAATTGAGGGTGAAAATAGTGATTATGTAGTAGGACTTTCAGCACATGTAGATACTTTGGGAGCAATGGTTAGGTCCATTAAAAAAGATGGAAATATTAGATTTACAAGTATAGGTGGATATATGATGAGCACTGTAGAAGGTGAGTACTGTACTATACATACAAGAGATGAGAAAGAGTATAGTGGAACTGTTTTAACTACACAACCTTCAGTACACGTCTATAATGATGCAAGAAAGCAAGATAGAAAAGAAGAAAACATGGAAATTAGAATAGATGAAATTGTAGAAAAGGATGAAGACGTAAAAGAATTAGGTATTGAAACTGGAGATTTTATTTCTTTTGACCCAAGGACTAATATTTTAGAGAGTGGTTTTGTTAAGTCAAGACACTTAGATGATAAAGCTGGAGTGGCATCAATATTTGGAATGATGGAATATTTACATAGAGAAAATATTAAACCTAAGAATACAATAAAAATAGTGATTTCTGTTTATGAAGAGGTTGGACATGGAGCTTCTTATTTACCTGAGGATATTGATGAATTATTAGCAGTTGATATGGGAGCTATGGGTGAGGATTTAAACTGTACTGAAAGACAAGTTTCTATTTGTGCAAAGGATTCATCTGGACCGTATGACTATGGTATGGTATCAAAACTTGTTTCATTGGCTAAAGAAAATAAAATAGGATATGCAGTAGATATCTATCCTCATTATGGTTCTGACGTTTCAGCAGCTTTAAGAGGTGGAAATAATATAAAAGGTGCTCTTATTGGGCCTGGAGTTCACGCATCTCATGGTATGGAAAGAACTCATCTCGAGGGAATTATAAATACTATTGAGTTATTGATTGGGTATTGTGTTAAGTAAGATGTGATTGTATAAATATAAGCTTCTTGGAATTAGGTGATGTATATTGCTAATATTTATTATAAATTAGCAATATACATTTCCTTTACATTAATTTTGGGTTTTTTTAGGAATAATATTCAATATAAGAAATAGGAGGGTAACTTAGTTGTTATTTAATTCGCAGCAGTTTTTGGCTTTTTTCCCAATTGTAACTTTGCTTTACTTTTTAATTCCGCATAAACTTAGATGGATTTGGCTGCTTATAAGTAGTTATTATTTTTATATGAGTTGGAGCCCTAAATATGCAATACTTATAGCTACTTCAACATTAATAACATATTTTAGTGGTTTATTAATAGAAAAAGCAGGAGGAATTAAGGAAGAGAAAAAATCATTATTCTTAAGAAAGTTCTGGGTGTTTGGTAGTTTTGCTAGTAATTTGGGTATTTTATTTCTATTTAAATACTACAATTTTTTTATTTCATATATAGTGAGAGGATTTTCATATATAAATGTAGATATAGTTTTTCCATCGTTTGATTATGTATTACCAGTAGGTATTTCTTTTTATACTTTTCAAGCTTTAAGTTATACAGTAGATGTCTATAGAAAAGATGTAAGAGCTGAAAAAAATCTAGGTAAATACGCACTATTTGTATCCTTTTTTCCGCAATTAGTAGCTGGACCTATTGAGAAATCTAAGGATTTACTTTATCAGTTTGAGGAAAAACATTATTTTGATTATGATAGAGTAAAGAATGGACTTTTACTAATGCTTTGGGGATTTTTCCAAAAGGTATTTGTAGCTGACAGATTAGCTATATTGGTTAATACAGTATATAACAATCCACAAGAATATAAGGGCTTCAATATTATTATAGCTACAGTTTTTTTTGCCTTTCAGATTTATTGTGATTTTTCTTCTTATTCAGATATTGCAATAGGAGCAGCACAGGTTATGGGATTTAGATTAACCCAAAACTTTAGGCAACCATATTTTTCAAAATCTATAAAAGAATTTTGGAGAAGATGGCATATTACGCTTGGTGCATGGTTTAAGGATTATCTTTATATACCACTCGGAGGTAATCGAAAAGGTAAATTAAGAAATTATTTTAATATTATGATTGTTTTTATAGTTAGTGGTTTATGGCATGGAGCAGCAATGACTTTTATTATTTGGGGAACATTGCACGGTGCATATCAAGTAATTGGAGATGTATTAAAACCTCATAAATTAAGGTTAATAAAGAAATTTAAAATTAATACAAATGTTTTTAGTTACAGATTAGGGCAAGTACTTATGACATTTCTACTCGTTGACTTTGCTTGGATATTTTTTAGAGCTAATTCATTTTCACAAGCAAAAGTATTAATTAAAAATTTATTCTATTTTAATCCATGGGTATTTTTTGATGGGTCGTTATATGAACTAGGATTAGATTCAAAAGATTTTACAGCAGCTTTGATAGGAATAGTAATTGTAGTAGTAATAAATTTAATGCAAATAAATATGAATTTAAGAAATGAAATTGCTAACCAAAATATTATTTTTAGATGGATGATTTATTTCGCAGGTGTTTTTTCAATAATTATTTTTGGTATATATGGGCCCGGCTATAGTATTCAACAATTCATATATTTCCAATTTTAGAGGAGGTAATTAGATGATTAGAAAAACACTTAGAAAAGGTTCTATATTTATTATAATTATGATTTTTGTTTTATTAGCAGTGGGACCTGTTTTTATAGCTAAAATAGGGCATCGTGGTAAGCTTATTGAAGGATTATATGTAAGTAAAGATGATGCGTATGATGTTTTATTAATGGGATCTAGCCATATGAATAGTTCTCTTAATCCAAATTTACTTTGGAAAGAGCATGGAATAACTAGCTATAACTATGGAACAGGAGGTCAACCAATTGATGTAACTTATTATTTACTCAAAGAAGCTTTGAAGGAACATGACCCTGAGATTGTAGTAGTTGATGCATATTATTTAGGATTGAAAGATGAATTTGGAAGTGAGAGTTATATTAGATATGTATTAGATAATATGAAATTTTCTTTTAATAAAATAGAAGCAGTAATCAATTGTACACCGGAAAAAGATTGGAGCAGTTATTTTTTTCCTATACTTAGATACCATGATAGGTGGAAAGAATTAAATTATAGAGATTTTAAGTATGACTCGAGTGAATATTACTATACAAAAGGATTTGGGGCGGGTCGCGAAATTTATGGAGAAGAATTAAAGGATGATGTTTATACAAAAGAAAAAGCTAAGTTGTCTCCTAAGTCTGAGGAATATTTAAATAAATTAATTGAGCTTTCTAAAAATGAAGAGTTTCAACTGATTTTTACTAGTGCGCCACATGATTATACTAGTACTGCAGGGGCTGGTAATTGGCATGAAAATCCGGGAGCTATGTTTAATGAAGTAAAAGCAATTTCAGAAGAAAGTAATATACCATTTATTAATTTTTGTGATTTATTAGATGAAATGAATTTTGACTTTAGTAAAGATATGTATAATATAGGGCATATGAATATATGGGGTTCTGATAAAGTTACATCTTATTTTGGAGATTTTTTAGAAGAAA
>DAOUPR010000244.1 GCA_030626065.1 Clostridium sp.
ATTTCTAATATTTTTAAACTTAGTCAAATTGCTTCTTCAATATTTGAAACAAAAATTTTAGTGCAAATTGATTTTTTTGATTTATCATCTGGTGAAAGGAGTATGATATCTTTCTTTTCAGATTTTTATGAAATAGTACAGAACAGGATAGAATGTAAAAATACTACTCAAAATTTATTAATACTTATTGATGAAGCAGAAACAACTTTTCACCCAGAATGGCAGAGAAAGTTTTTGAATTATTTATTAACATATTTTGAAGAGTTGTTTAATAATGAGGATTATAAAAATATACAAATTATATTTACATCTAACTCACCATTTTTGATTTCGGATTTAATAAAAGAAGATATTATTTTTCTAGAAGAAGGTGAAAATCAATTAACTGTAGTAAAAAATAATAAGTTAAATACCTTTGGAGCTAATATACATTATCTATTGAATTCTTCTTTTTTTATGGATAATACAATTGGTGAATTTGCAAATGAAAAAATAAAAAACTGTTTGAATATCATTAATAAATACAAACAATTTGTAGATAAAAAAATAAGTAAAAAAGAATTCAAAAAAGAATATGATAAATTTATGGGTGAAAAGCAGGGTATTGATGTTGAAAAATTAAAAGCGAATATAAAACATACTATTGAGATAATTGGAGAGCCCTTAATTAAAAGAAAATTGGAAGAAAGATACAGGACAACTTTTTTAGAAAAGAGAATAGATTATCAAGCACAGTTAAAGAAATTACAAAAAGAAAAAGTTGAGTTACAACAAATTTTAGAGGATAAAGAGCTTGATAATATCGAAGGTATAATGACATTATTGGATAATAGAATTAGAGAACTAAAAGAAGGGATTGAATACAAGATATGATAAAAATACAAGTTGATGAAATAAAGATTAAAGAAATAGAAGAAAAACATTGGAAATGGTTTAAGGGTAATATATTAAAAAACTGGATAGCTAAAATTAAAAGAGAATCAGATGATGAATTTCTTGAAATTTTTTTTAGAGATAGAAATAGTTTTGAGCAATGGTTTGATAATACACCAAAAACTTCTATACAAGAGTGGATTGAGAATCAGGATGATATAAAGTTTAGCGCTTTTAAAGAATTATTATTAGGAAACATTAATAGCTTAAAAAAGATAAAAAATCGCTTAGGAATTATTCGGGGAACTAAGGATAAGATAAAAAAATATTTTGAACGTCAATATAATCAATTTAGAAATTCTCAGGATCAATGGGGGGGAGCTTTTTTAATTGATGAGTTAAATATTACTGTATGCCCTTATTGCAATAGAAGTTTTATAGATACATATATATGTGATGAAACAGGAAAAATTAAGTCAAATGCTCAGCTAGACCATTTTTATCCTCAAGAACAATATCCTTACTTTGCATTATCAATGTATAATTTAATTCCATGTTGTGGTGTATGTAATCTCGGAAAATTAAGTGATAATAAGGAGATTGTATATCCTTATGAAGAAGATTTTGGTAATTATGCTAAATTTGAAACAAGTTTTCTAAAAGGTGAAGAGAATGAAAGCTATGATATAAGATACTTATTAGGAGTAACAGATAATTTTAGAATTAAAATTAAAATTAATAAAGAAATAATCAAAGATAAATTGATATTAGAAAGCAAAGAGAAAAAGTGTAAATTAGATTTAGAAAAGGAATATGATAACATAAATCAAAAAATAGAGAATTCTATAAAAATCTTTCACCTTGAGGATTTGTATAACTTTCATAAAGAGAATGTTAGAGAACTTATAAAAAAAGCAATTATTTATAATAAAAGCAGAATAGACGAGTTATGCACTCAATACCCTGAACTTTTTACTAACAGAGAAGAAGTCTTACAGATGGTTGTTTCAAATTATATATGTGATGAAGATCTAGGAAAAAGACCTTTGGCAAAATTGACAAAAGATATTTGCGAAGAATTAGGATTAAGATAATATTACAAAAATAAATAAAACAAGTATTAGTTTAATTTGTGCTTCGTTTATACGTATATAATTGTGCATAAATTTTCAATTTAACGCAATAATTATATACTGAGAGTTTACATAGAAAGGGATTTTGTTATGGAAGATAAAAATTTTAATAAAGCTTTAAAATTGATTAAAAAACAACAAGAATACAATTCTTCACAAAATATTTCAGATTATTGGTTTAATAACATAGTTAAATTATCAGGAGTCTTAAATAAAAAATGGCCTAATTATTCTACAACTTTTTCACTTTTTATTAGATGGCATTCAGACATAGGTCGTAAATGTAGAGAAGAAATACATAACTATATAAGAGAAATACAAGAAATACAGAAAAAAGCTAATCAAGAGCAAAGAAATAGATCAAAAAACACAAATAATATAATATACAACAAAAGTCAAATTAACTTTAACAGTTTTACTTTTACATTCAAAAATAAAGCATATAATCTTCAAGATTTTGCAAATAAATTTAATAATTCAGACATAATTGAATTATACGATTTAAGAGGAATAGATTTATCAGGTATTAGAATTGAAGATTGTATTATATCTAATTGTTGTTTTGCGTATGCTAATTTTTCTAATTCGTATATTCATCAAACAGATTTTAATAATTGTATTTTTACAAATGCTAACTTTGATAATGCAAAATTACTTGCTATTAACTATGATGATAAAACAAGCTTTGGTAATATTTCTATTAAAAATACTTTTATTAATGTAGTTAACTTAAAAGGGTTTTTAAAACCTAAAAACTTAGAAATTGTTAGCTATTGTTGGCTAATAAAAGAATTTCTTAAAGCCTTATTTTCAAAAACAAGTAATAATTCTATTAATAGTAATAAAAATCATACTGTTTTTTGGCTACTTGATACAAGAAATAATACTGAAAAAGAAAATATTGAATTTATAAGTTATGTAGACTGGTTTCAATATATAACAACTAAAATTTATAATATACGTGAAGAAAGTATTTTAAATAAAGTCAGGTTCTTTTTAGCGCTAATAACTACAAAATATTATAGTTCTTGCAAAATACTTGTTTTTTTTAGTTGTATTATTAATACAATTTATTCTTCTATTTATTATTTTTTAAGAACTGATTTTAAAAATATAAAAGATTTTGGAGATTGTATATATTTTAGTATTGTTACGTTTACAACTTTAGGGTTTGGAGATATAACTCCTAAAGAACATGGAGCACAATTTTTTATAATTTCTGAAGTTATAGTTGGGTATACAATTTTAGGGGTTTTTGTATTTCTTCTAAGCAAAAAAATTAGTAAGCTATTTTAATCACAAAGTAATAATAGAATCTATAATTTTGCATAACGGAGTTGATTTATTAATTCAACCAAAACAAACAATGCTATTTTAAGCTTTTATGCTCCTCGTTATCCATAATTAGGCTAATAACGTGAGAGTTATTAATTATATAATAAATATATCAGGAGGAAATATGAGTACTATTTATGAAGTAACAAATGAACATATTGAAAATTTAAATGATTTACAACTTACAAAAATACTATCTAAACTTATATATTTAGAAGCGAATAAATATAATATTGACAAATCTACAGTTAACTGTTCATTAGAAATTACAGTACCAGATGGAGGAGAAGATGCATCAATAAAATGGAACAATGGTCCTGAGAGTACAGATTGGTTTAAGTGTAGATATAATTTATTTCAATGTAAAGCAACTAATATGGGTCCTGCAAAGTGTAAAGAAGAAATATTGGTTAGAGATAAAAATAATGCTTTAAAGATAAAACCAATGGTAGAAGATGTCTTTGAAAATAGTGGTTGCTATATATTATTTTATAATAAATCACTAAATAATAAACAAGTTCAAGATAGAATTAGAAAGTTTAGAGAAGCTCTAAAGGAAGCAGACAAACATTATTATAAAACAGCTCCTATTTATATTTATGATGCTAATAAAATTGCAGCATGGGTAAACATATATTTATCTGCTATAGTAGAAATACTAATATATAATAAAATACATTTACCAGCGAATTTATTGACATGGGATGAATGGAATGGATATAGTGAATATAGTAAATACAAATTTGAAACGAATAAAACTATAGAATCATATATTACCCAATTAAGACAACATTTTAGTGATGGTGATAGAAAAATAGCAAGGGTTGTAGGATTGTCAGGCTTAGGAAAAACAAGAATAGCGTTTGAAACTTTTAGAAATGATAGTACATTACAAAGTACTGTTAAAAACAATAAAGTAGTTTATATCGACTCATCTGACTGTGAAAATGAAATATTACCATTAGTTATTGAATTAAGAAGAAATGAAATGAGTGGAATATTAATAGTTGACAATTGCAGTATAGAATTACATAAAAAATTAGTTAACCAAGTTGAGCATCAATCATCTAAATTAAATTTGCTAACTTTGGATTACAATCTAGAAAAAATATCAGCATCCTATCCTATAATTGAAATAAAACAGATTTCAACAGATGTTATTAAGAAGATTATAAAGCAGACTTATACTAATATACCTGAAGATGATATAAATAGAATTGCTGAATTTGCGCAAGGATTTCCACAGATGGCTGTATTAATATCTGAGGCAAGATTGAATGGAGAAGATACTTTAGGAATATTAAATGATAATGAAATAGCTAAAAAGTTGCTTTGGGGGAGAGATAATCCAGATGATCTCAAACTTGAAGTAATAAAGGCATGCTCAATCTTTGAAAATTTTGGATTCTATGAAGATAAGAGTGAGGAAAGAGACTATATAGCTGACAAAATTTGTGATGATAGAATTACCAAAGATAATTTTTATAAGTATGCTCAATATTTTATTGATAAAGGTATTTTAGATAAAAGAGGAAGATATTTAGCAGTGACGCCATTACCGTTAGCAATAAGATTAGCAGCACAATGGTGGAAAGAATGTAATCC
>DAOUPR010000028.1 GCA_030626065.1 Clostridium sp.
ATTTTAAACTAGTTAATGTTATAGTTACTCTTACTTTGGCTGTAGGTGTTGTTTTTATTATGATTCAAAATGATGTACTTACGTTTAATGAAGGAATAATTTATTTATATGATGATAAATTATCAATATTTTTTGTGATAGCAGTATTATTTATTGTTTTGATATTCGCATTTTTACCTTTTATATTTTGGAAAAAGTTCGAAGAAGAAGAGGCTGAATATGCTGTAGATAAAATTATGTTTATTGTTTCAATAGTGTATATGTTTATTTCTTTAATTTTAAATACATTTTGGCTTACATTTTTATTTCCTGGGAAAGGATTTTTAGTATTTATACCAGGAAGAATAATTGCTGCTTTTATAATAATACCTACTTATTCATTTATTATATATACTATTTGTAAGGTGTATAAATATATATAATTATAATGCATAATGCATAATGCATAATGCACAATGCACAATCAACAAACAAATAAATAAATTCAATACTAGTTATAGGGTATTCAGAGTGGAGTTTATTTACAGTTATTTCAAAAGATAGATATATTAAATAGTTTTGAAATGTATAAATAAATATTTGAATTAGAAATCTTATAAATTATTGAGAATGTATATAGGTATAAAAAGAGTTTTATTTTGTAAACTCTTTTTTCTTTTTATTGCATAAGAAAGTATATTTTTTTCTTTCTTATGCAATAAAAAATGAAGGGGTGAAGGGGAAGTATTCCCCGCTGCTTTCAGGAGGGTGCTCAGACGCGTTAGCGTCGGGGAAGGGAACCTAAGGTTCCCTAGCGAAGCAGTTTCGCTGATTTTTTATCCCAAAAATCCAGGTAAATATCACATAAGTGATATTTACCGTCTTTTTATTTTGATGAATATTATTCACTTTTTTTCCCAGAGTTAAATATTGTAATAACGCCTACTAGTATTAATAGGAGTGGCCAGAATAACTTTGATAATATAGGTGGAATAGAAAATCTTAATTTTTCTTGGAATAGAACAAATATTGAGAATACATATAAACAAATGGCTACAATACCAGGCCATTTGACCATAGAAGCATCTATAGTTTTTAGTCGTATATTATGAATTAAGTATATAGCTAAGAATGCAGAACCAAGTAGTAATAAAAAACTTGAGCTATCTAGGTTAAGTCTATTAAAAAATGTTTCAGTAGTTGAGTAGACTCCAACAGCTAATACAATACATGCGGGGATTAGTAACCCGATATTAGCTTTTTTATTTGAAAAATAACCAATAAAAAAACCAAGGGAAACAAAATACAGTACTGCTTCACCTCTCATTAAATTAAAATTATTTACTAAAATAAAGATACCAACAAGTATTAAGATGATTCCTATTTTATTATTTTTCTTCAAGTAAAAACCTCCTTATAATTAAAATAAATTATATATATATATATATTATAATAAATGATATATGCAATTAATAGTGAATTAAGTTATAATTTTTAATTACTTTAGTAATTAAAAAAATAATGAGATATGATATAATGATTATTATTATCTAGCAGAGGTGAAAAATTTATAGAAATAGATAAATTAGTTCAAATTATAAGTTATTAATAAGGGGGAAATATGAAAAAAATAGAAAAAATTGGTCTTATTGGAGCAGGGGCTATTGGCGCATCGTATTGTGCAAGGATAGTAGAAAATACAGAATTAGACTTTAAAGTGATAGCAAACAATGAGAGAATTAATAGGTATAAAAATAAAGGAATTATAATTAATGAGAAAAAATATGATTTTAATTACTTATCAACACAAGATGATATAGAAGTTCTTGATTTAATTATTGTCGCTGTAAAATATCAGCATTTAGATCAAACTATTATAGATATAAAAAATTTTGTTGGAGAAAATACTATTATACTATCTTTATTAAATGGAATTTCTTCAGAAGAAATATTAGCTCAAAAATATAAAATGGAGAATATTTTATATGGTATGTGTATTGGAATTGATGCAGTAAGAGAAAATGGAAAGATAGTTTATACGAATATTGGAGCAATTAATTTTGGAGATAAGGATAATAAAGACTTATCCGAAAAAGTTGTTTTAGTTAAAGAAGTCTTCGATAATGCAAAAATCCCATATAAAATTCCTGAAGATATGTACAAAGCACTTTGGTGGAAATTTATGGTAAATGTTGGCACAAATCAGCCTTCAGCAATAATGAAAGCTCCTTATAAAGTTTTACAAAATGTGAAAGAAGCAAAAGAAATAATGGTTGAGGCTATGAAAGAAGTAGTAGATTTGAGTCAATGTGTAGGAGTAAATTTAGGATATGAGGATATAAAAGAATTTACAGAAATTGTTTTATACAAGTTATCACCTCAAGGTAAAACTTCTATGCTACAAGATGTTGAAGCAGGAAGAAAAACAGAAGTTGAAATGTTTGCTGGTTCAGTATGTGAAATGGGTAAGAAATATGGGATAAAAACACCTGTTAATGATATGATGTTGAAAATTATAAAGACCATTGAACAAAGTTATTAAGATGAAATATAATTCAATATAAAATAGCTTATTTGATAAAATGACAGGAGGAAATTATATGGAGAAGTCTAAGCAAAAAAGATTAGGTACTTTTGATGGGGTATATGTGCCCACACTCCTTACAATACTTGGTGTTGTAATGTATTTAAGATTGGGATGGGTTGTTGGTAATTCAGGTTTTTTAGGTACACTTGCAATAATAATTATTGCTCATATCATAACTTTTAGTACTGTTTTTTCTATGAGTACAATAGTTTCTAATTTTAAGATCGAAGATGGAGGAGCTTATGCAATTATTTGTCGCTCATTAGGAATGGAATGGGGAGGAGCAGTTGGAATACCTCTTTATTTTTCACAAGCTTTTTCAGTTGCTTTTTATATTATAGGTTTTGTTGAGGTTTGGGTAAGTTTCTTTCCAAATACAAACGTAAAAGTTATTAGTTTTGCTATTTGGTTGGTTTTATTTATTATTTCGTATATTAGTGCTGAATTGGCATTTAAAATTCAATATTTTATACTTGTAGCTGTTGTGGTTTCTATTGGAGCGTTTTTATTAGGAACAACTTCTCCAGAAGTTACAACAACCTTTTTGATGGGTAGTTTTGGAGAAGAAACCTTTTGGAATACTTTTGCAATATTTTTTCCAGCAGTAACTGGAGTTTTAGCTGGAGTTACTATGTCGGGGGAACTTAAAAATCCAAGTAAAAGTATAATTAAAGGTACTTTTTCAGCAGTATCTACAGGTTTCGTAGTTTATATTATAATGGCTTACTGGTTTGCACATCAAGCAACAGAAGCACAACTTTTAAATAATAGTTCATTGATTTTTGACCTGGTACATATTCCAGTTTTGGTTATTGTAGGGGTGTTAGGAGCTGTAATTTCATCAGCTCTTTCAACATTGGTGGGAGCACCAAGAACTTTAAATGCGCTTGCACAAAATAGAGCCGTTTTTTTCTCGAAATTTCTAGCTAAGAAGTCTAAAAATGGCGAACCTAGAAACGCAATTATAGTATCTTCTTTAATTTCATTAACTATATTATTGGGAAGTAATCTTAATGCTCTTGCAGAAATATTGACATTATTTTTCTTAACTACTTATGGGATGATTAATCTGGTAGCTTTTCTAGAAAAGAAAAGTGGGATAACTAGTTTTAGACCGACTCTTACTATACCTACAATAGTTCCTGTGGTTGGATTTATAGGATGTATGTTTTCTATGATTCTAATAAATAAGTTGTTCACAATTATTACTATAGTAGTTATAGTATTTATATACGTAATATTAAAAAAGAAAAACTTGGAATCTCCATGGGGTGATGTAAGAGGTGGTATATTTACTATGGTGGCAGAATGGGCAGGTCAAAAGGCTATGTCTATGCCGTATCATCCTAGACTTTGGAAACCATCTGTACTTATTCCAGTTCAATATCCACAAGATTTTAAGAAATTATCGCCTTTGATTGAAGATATGATTTATCCGGCAGGAAGATTGTATTGTTTGAGTATTAATAACGACGATGATTTTGAAGATCCTTTTATGGATAATGAATTAAATAAATTTAAGAAAAAAAGTTTGTTCGCAAATAAAATTATTGTTAAAGGTGAGGATTTTTATTCACAGTTTCCAATTATAATGCAGAGCTTACAACAGACTTTTTTACCCCCAAATTCAGTGCTATTTACCATTAGTAGCTCAGAAGAGAAAAGGAAAAAATTAATTAAGATATTATACAATATAGATAGTAATAATATAGGCATTATTTGTGCTAGAATTCATCCTGATAAAGAATTTGGGGAAAGAAAAAGCATAAATTTATGGGTTAGATCAAACAGTCCTAATTTAAATCTTGCCATTTTAACAGCTATGAAATTAAAAGAGAATTGGAATGCTAAGCTTACATTAATAAGGGTAACAGATAAAATAGATGGAGCAGATATGATAATAAAAGAAATGATGGATTTAATAGACGATGCAAGATTGCCTGTAAACACGAAGGTTAAAGTATTAGTAGGTTCATTTAATGATTTGGTATTTAGAGAAAAAGCAGATTTGACTATACTAGGAATGCCACCTGAGTATGAAGATATACACGATATTGCTTTAAAAATGCAAGGAAGTGTATTATATATTAAGGATTCTGGTTTAGAAAATGCTTTAGTTTAAGATTTTCAGGAATTAAGATGATACTTAATAGAGAGCCATTAAGTATCATCTTACATCAAAATCGAAATAAGTACTTGGAAATGGTCCATTAATATAAGTGTAGTGCCACCATTCATTCTTATAATATTTAAATCCATATTTATCCATAGTGGTTTTTAGAATTTCACGATTTTTAAGTTGTTCCGAAGTTAAAGAATCATAATAGAAATGTGATTGAATTCCAAAAAAATCAAAGGAACTTCCCATATCAAGTTCTTTTTTTGTCTCTAAATTAATAAGTGTTAAATCTACGGTACTTCCTTTTGAATGGGAAGATTTTCTAGCAATATATCCAGAAGGGATTATATCTTTTTTGGCTACTTTAGGATAGTATTCTTCTTTCATTATAGTATCAGAATAATCTTGTGACCAATTCACAAAACAATCGACAGCCTTTTGAGGTCTGTAAGCATCAAAGATTTTAAGTCCTAGGCCTTGAGCAGATAGTTCGTCTTGAACTTTTTTTAGTGCTTCGCAGGAAACAGTTGTTAATATTGCTTTATTTGAATAATATCCATCAACTACTCTTCCCGTGAAGTTATTTTCTGTAGAATATCGCATTTCTAACATGATATTTGGTATCATATCTTCCACATAAACAAAGCCTTCAGGTAATAAATATTCCTCTTCTATTAATACATTATCTTCTATATTATCGTTTTTTTTATCTTTTTCAATTTCTATATCGTCGACTATAGATGAATTATTAGCTTCGTTTGTATCATCATAAGAATCCAATTTGGATTCCAAATCACTATTTACTGCATTTTGATTATTGTTAGTAGTATTCTTTTTATTATAGGATATGGAATTATTAGTAGTAGTGGCTTTATTGGAATTGTTATCTGTAGAATTATTAGAACAAGCAGATAACAACATTATAGTGAAAATTACTATAAATATAAATAGTTTCTTTAATTGTTTCATAATATCATAAGCCTCCATTTTAATATAAAGTTTTACTAAATTATTTTACCATTTTAAGTATTTATAAGCAATTAGTCTATGAAAAGTAATTGTTGAAGAGGTCTTTGATAATTAATTTTTATTAACTAAAAAATGATAGCATTGAAATAATCGAAAATAGTTTAAAATATAGCAAATAGGTGGTATTATTTATATATAAAAAAATGACAGGCGGTCAATTATGGAGAGTGTATATTCTGAAATAAAAAGTGACAAGCAAATATGGAAATTTTGTTTTTATGGATTACTAAAGAATTTGAGGTTTTTTGAACCATATTTGTTTATTTATCTTCTTGGTTTAGGAATGAATTTGTTTCAAATTGGTATTTTAATATCTATTAGAGAATTTATAACTTATATTTTTGAAGTTCCTTCGGGAATTATAGCGGATAACTATGGTAAGAAAAGAGAATTGATGATGTGTTTTGCTTTTTATATTATTTCATTTATTTTTTTCTTCATAGGTATTAATTATTCTGTATTAGTAATTGCTATGATTTTTTTCGGATTAGGAGAAGCTTTTAGGTCTGGAACGCATAAAGCAATGATATATTCATATTTAGAACAAAAAGATTGGTTTAGTCACAAGGCATTTGTGTATGGTAGAACAAGATCATTTTCTTTAATTGGTTCAGCAATTTCTGCATTTCTTTCAATTATTTTTGTGTTAAACTTACCGGGAGTTAGATGGGTATTTTTAATATGTATAATTCCTTATATTTTAGATTTTATACTTATATGGACTTATCCGGATAGTTTGGATGAAAGGAAAGAAACAAATCTTGAAATTAGGGGGTTCTTTAAGGAGAGCATTGTTCAATTAAAAAGTGTGTTTTCACAAAAGAGATTAAATAAAATATTGATAAGTTCATCGTTGTATGATGGGTTCTTTAAAAGTATAAAGGATTATATACAACCTATATTGAGCACAATAATTTTAACAGCAACAATTTCAAAATTTGAAGGTTTTACATCTGATGATAAAGTTACTATTTATTTAGGAATAGTATATGGTGTTTTTTATATATTTAGTTCTATGGCTTCAAAAAATGTATACAAGCTTAACAAATATTTAAATTCATATAAGTTGATGGGAGTGTTTTTTGATGTTATGGCAGTATTTTGTATAGTTATTTCTTTTGCCATAAGGAATGAATTAACTAACTTGATTGTAGTTGTTTATTTTGCAATGTATATGTTGAAAGATGCAAGACGTCCTTTGTTTGTAGATACTTGTGGAGATTATATGAAAAAAAGTCAGAGAGCTACTGTGCTATCAGTAGATAGTCAAATGAGATCACTATTTTTAATAATTCTTGCTCCACTTTTAGGATTTATAAGCGATACATTTTCTTTGCAAATTATGTTTTTATTCATAGGAGTTTTTATACTGTTTATTAATAGATTCTTGGGTTTAAATGAAACAAAAGGTTAGTATTTTGATACTGAAATAAATGAATTTAATTTCCATATTAAGAATAATGCATTACTAAAAATTGTATTGAAACAGTTTTTAGTAATGCATTTTATTTACAGTATTGTTTTTGAAGTTCATAAATTGTTTGTGAAGTAGTGTTAGACATTGTATAGCCAAGTAGATTTACGACTTCACGGATTTCGTCTTCAAATTTGCTTTCTATTTCTATGTAAGGAAGAGGAAAAAAATCTTTATCATTAATATCAATTTCTATTAGAGTATTATTATATTGGTAGCTCTCTCTATATTTTTTTATCGAATGTACTAATTCTAAGCCTAAAGATTTTAAAATTTTTGTTCCTTCAATGGGGTTGTCAATTATTGTTTCGTTTTCTTCCATTATTTTGTAGTTTTCTTGACTTAATAATCTTTTGGTTGTTATATACGAGGTTGTTTTGAAAGTTAAGGAATCTTCAACAATTCTAATTCTTGCATATCCTTTATTTTTAAGTAGTCTCCCATCATTAAAATCAAATATGTTATTAACTTGGTTTTCTTTTTTTACTAATTTGGCACCTAGGGATTTTAGCTTTTTTCTAATTTCATCTACATTGATATCCACAATTCTTGTTTCAATTTCATGCATTTTTTTACCTCCAGTAAGTTTAATATAAAATACGATTACTCCAATATTCAATAATGATTTCTTATTAAATATAATTGTGATATAATTATTTTATTAATAAATGAACTTAATTGCAATAGGAGGAATTGGATATGGATCAGTTTTATGAATTATTATTAACAACAAAAAAACCAACAATATATAAAATGGTTAATGTTTTTGTGTATATAATAGGGATACTTGGCTTGCTAATATTTTCTTTTAATCTTATTATTGGGTTAGTTTTAATAATAGTTTCTGTATTATTGTTTTTCTATAAAAAAAATCTATATGTAGAGTATGAGTATGATTTTACAAATGGAGAAATTGATATAGATAAAATTGTTGAAATGAAGAAAAGAAAAAGAATTCTAACATTTAGTATTAAAGACGTTGAATTATTAGCTTTAGAGAATAGTGATTTTATTAAGGATTTTAGCAATAAACCCAAGAACGTACTTACTTGCATTCCATCTAATTATCATGGTAAAATATATACTGCGATGATAACAATGGGATCAAATAGGCAAATGTTAAAATTTGCACCGGATGAAAAGTTTTTAGATTTATGCTTTAAGTTGAATCCTAGAGCAGTAAAAAAATATTAGTAATAAAATGAAATCCAATAGCATTGGATTTCTTTATTTTTCTAAGAGGTGATAGTATGGAATATATTACAGATATATCAATTAATGAAGCTGTTATTCATATATTGGATAACAATGCTGATGAAGTAGTTTTAAATCAATTTACATTAAAGTTAGATGAAGAGTTATATTTTTATTTGGAAAAACATATTAAGAAAGCACTTAAAGATGAAGAATTAAAATATGCATTTTTTAATGGAGAAAGAAATTTAGTTAAAGAGATTTCACAAGAATATTTGAATGGGGCATCTGATTTTCTTGAAACATCAAAGGAGTTAGCTAGACAGCTTTTTGTTCTAATGAGGTCAAAAGGTAATATACCATCTTGTGATTTGGTTGTGGTTTCATTTAGTACAGAATTTGGTCCTATGGTAGGGATTTTGAAAATGGATTATATTAAGAATTATGTCCATACTATTGATTTTTTAGAGGATAGGATAGGAATTAATATTGTGCCTCAATTTGCGGGGCTTCCTTCTAGTTCACAGAGAATTCAAAAATGTGCATTTATTAAAAAAATTGAGGAAGGTAATGAGTATGATTTGCTTATCCTTGATAAGAAGGCTAAAGCTGATAAAAATGAAGAGTATGGAGCGAATTATTTTGTTATGAATTATCTAGGTTCTTATGTAGTTGATAATGATAGAGATATTACTAAGAATTTTGTGAAAGCTGCAGAAAAATGGACTAGAGAAACTTATAGGGAAAATGCTGATAAACAAGAGAAAATGAGAACGGGATTAAAGAAAAAACTAAAAGAAGTAGATGAAGTTGATATAGTTAAGGTATCAGAAGAAATATTAGGGGATAATAAAGAAGAAAAAGAGAAATTTGTGAAATATATTAAAGAACAGGGCGTTGAAGAAAAAATACAGATTGACAAAAACTGGTTAGAGAAAAAATTTAAAAGAGTAAGATTAAAGGTTGATAAAGATGTTGATATTTACCTTGATGAAGAAACCTACCATGATAATAATAGATTTGTAATACAAAGAAATGGTGATGGAACAATAAACATGACTATTAGAGGTATAAGTAATTATTTAGAAAAATAAAAGCTGTTGGATGATTTCCAACAGCTTTTTGTTTTACATTAAATATTTTTTAGCTAGTATGTAGGACTATAGCTTATTACCAGATCCTAATACATTATCGATTTTACTTTCAACTAAAGTTTTTATTGAATCTCTAGCAGGTCCAAGGTATTTTCTTGGGTCAAATTCAGCTGGTTTTTCACCAAATACTTTTCTCACAGCAGCAGTCATAGCTAATCTAATATCTGTATCCATATTGATTTTACATACTGCCATTTCAGTAGCTTTTTTTAACATCTCAACAGGAACACCTTTTGCTTTTGTTGGGATCTGGCCACCAAATTCATTGCAAGTTGCAACTGAAACAGGGTCAACTGCAGATGCACCATGAAGAACTATTGGGTATCCAGGTAGTTGTGCTTGTATTTCTTCTAAAATATCAAATCTTAATTTTGCTTCGCCTTCAAATTTAAAAGCACCATGACTAGTACCGATAGCAATTGCTAAAGAATCAACACCAGTTCTGTTTACAAAATCTACAGCTTGAGCTGGATCTGTGTAAACATGAACATCAGAAGAAACTTCATCTTCAACCCCAGCTAAAACTCCAAGTTCTGCTTCAACAACAACTCCGCGAGCATGTGCATATTCAACAACTTCTTTAGTTTTAGTAACATTTTCTTCATAGTCAAAATGAGAACCATCAAACATTACAGATGTAAAGCCAGCATCTATAGCAACTTTGATAGTTTCTAAATCTGGACCGTGATCCAAGTGAAGAGCGATGTCAATACCAGATTCATCAGCTGCAGTTTGAACCATAGCTTTTAAGTAGTTAGGTCCAGCATAATTCATAGCTCCCTTAGAAACTTGAACAATAACAGGTGATTGTTTAGCTTTTGCTGCGCTAATGATACCTTGTAAGATTTCCATATTGTTGATGTTAAAAGCTCCGATTGCATATTTACCTTCATATGCTTTTTTGAACATTTCAGTTGTAGTAACTAATGCCATTTTAAATTCCACCTTCCAATTTTTAGTTGGTTATATAATGTCCCAGCGGGACACGTACTCTAATAGTATTATAATATAAATCGTTAAGTATTACCACATTTTAATTATAATTTATGCTGTAAAAATAATCAAAAAATATTTTTGACATTTATAAATTGTAGTTCTTGAAGATGTTGCAAGTCATTTACTATAGAATTTATATAAAAATTGGTTTTATCAATATCTTTTTTCTTAGAGTAGTAATCCAAATCATTTAATTCAGTAACTATTTCATCCACATATTCGTTACTTGAGATTATTGACATATATTCAGATTCATAATTAAATTTATTTTGTATCTTATTTATTTGAACTAGTGCGTTATCCCATGAATTTCCTTCTATTAGAATAGATATGTTTTCGAGTTTATTGATATAATTATCTATTTTTTTATGTTGTAGACCTTTGGTAAGCAGAATAGAGAATATTAATATAATGAAAATAAGTATAGAAATAATAGTGTTTTTCATTTTTTCACCTCCTAATACACTAACAATGTTAAATCGATAGTTATAATAATTAATTATCGGTTTTCATTTGATAGAAAAAATTGTGTTTAGAATCTAATAGAGCAAAGAAAATGGAGTTTATATCAGAAATATTGTTCTTTGATAAAACTGAGTCTAGCCATTGTTTGTCTTTTTTTATTAATTTTAGATTTTGATAATTAATTTTACCATCTAATATTAAAGTAATAGGTAAATTTTCTTGTAAAGATTGTATATTTAGGTCGCTTTTTACAACAGGAGTTAGCTTTGTTTTGGGGATAATCGATAATTGTCCATTTGTTTCTAATATTGCGAATTCTACATCACTTATATTATAAAATCCTTTTAATCTAAGCTCCTCAATAAGATCATTAAAAGTTAATCTTTGGTTTTTTAGCTCACTTACATCTAATTTTCCATGCATTATTAAAATACTAGGATTCCCACAAATAATTGATCTTGATTTTTCACTTTTAAGTTCAATATAAGTGATTATAGTTTGCAGGAACAATAAAGTAACTATTGGAATTATTCCATATACTAATGGAATTTTTAAGTCTTGCATAGGTAAAGATGCTAAATCAGATATCATAACTGCAATTGCTAGTTCAAATGGCTGCAGTTGCCCGATTTGTCTTTTTCCCATAAGTCTCATAGTAATAACAACGATAGTATAAAGTATTATTGATCTAATCATAACTGTTAACATTACAACACACCTTTATTTTTGATTTTTTTCTTTGTTTTAAATAGTTATTGATATGAATAAATGTTATTTTTGTAAAAAGTATATAATCTTTATTAATGTGCAAATTGCACTCTATATTTTAAAAGAAACATATTATTATTAGAATTAAATCTATTTATTTAAGTAATAGGTTAAATATAAACATTATTTTAAAACATAGCATACTAAAAAAACGGGTAATAATTAATATTTTTTCTATTTATAGAAAAAATATTAGTATTATTATAAAAAAAATATGACAAAAAACTCTTCTTTCTCGTATAATAATAATAGCGAAAAGATTGAAAGTATTTTATAGATGATTTGTAGCTGATAATTCATAAAATGGAGGGAAACACAAGATGTATAAAGTAAATATAAACAATAATCAACTAATTGAAATTGATAAAGAAAAAAAAATTTATGATATTGTAAAAGATGAATTGAAAAAGAAAGATATCCCTGTGACACTTGTGAAGATAAATGATAAATTAATTGAAATGACTCGTGAAATTAATGAAGATTGTAATATAGAATTGGTAGATATAAGAAATAGAATTGCAATGCAGGCATATGTAAGAACTCTTCAATTTGTATTAATAAAAGCAGTAAGTAATATTTTTCATAAAGCAAAATTGACCATAGAGCATTCATTAAGTAAAGGACTATATTGTGAAATATCTAAGGAATCAAAATTAACTAAAAACGAAATAGTATTAATTAAAAAAGAAATGGAAAAAATAATAGTTGAAAATATTGAAATAAATAAACACAAAGTCAAAAAAGAAAAAGCTATTGAAATATTTTCAAGTTATGCAATGGATGATAAATTAAGCTTACTAAGGCATATCGATTCAAGTGAAGTGAAACTATATGAATTAGAAGGAAGATATGATTATTTTTACGGACCTATGGCGCCTTCTACAGGTATAATAAAATATTTTGATTTGAAGTTTTATGAATCAGGATTTATTTTAAGATATCCTACAAGTGATAAACCTGAAAAATTACCTGAATTTGAAGAACATAAAAAATTGGCTGCTATTTTTAGAGAAACAGAAAGCTGGGGTAATATATTGAACCTTTCATATGTAGGAGCTTTAAATGATAGGGTAGAGAGTAATGATAATATGAAAATGATTTTGACTGCAGAGGCTTTACATGAAAAAAAGATAGCAAACATTGCAGATATAATATTAGCAAAAGAAGAAGTTAAAATTGTTTTAATAGCAGGGCCATCATCTTCTGGTAAAACTACTTTTACTAAAAGGTTAGCTATTCAATTAATGGTAAATGGACTTGTACCTATTGAAATTTCTTTAGATGATTATTTCGTTGAAAGAGAAAAAACACCAAAAGATGAAGATGGTAATTATGATTTTGAATCTATTTATGCTCTTGATATTGAATTATTTAACAAGCAACTTGCTCAATTAATGAATGGACAAAATGTAATACTTCCTAAATTTAATTTTAAAAATGGAACGAGGGAATGGGCAAAGGAGCATATATATTTGCCTCAAAATGGTGTGATATTAATAGAAGGTATTCATGGATTAAATGAAATGCTAACGTCATCAATAAGTAAGGAAAATAAATTTAAGATATATATAAGTGCACTTACCCAACTTAATCTTGATAATCATAATAGAATAGCAACTACTGATGTAAGAAGAATTAGAAGAATAGTAAGAGATTATTTGTCAAGAGGATATAGTGCAGAGGATACACTCAAAATGTGGACTTCTATTAAAAAGGGAGAAGAAAAAAATATATTTCCTTTTCAAGAAGAAGCTGATGTAATGTTTAATTCTACTTTAGTATATGAATTATGTGTACTTAAAAAATATGCTGAACCTGAATTAGAGAAGATAGAAAAAGATAGTCCAGCATATTACGAAGCAAAAAGGCTTATTAGTTTTCTGCATTTCTTTAAAGATATAGATTCGGACCTTGTACCTAGAAATTCTATATTGAAAGAATTCTTTGGTGGAAGTGTGTTTTATGAATACTAGGAGAGCAATGCACAATGCACAATTAAGGAGGATTTTCTTACCTTTGGTAAGAAAATCTTTAATTGAATAAAAGATTCTCCGAAGAATGAAGAGAATCATCATTAATTGCAAATTGCTAATTGTAAATTGCAAATTATTATTTGAATTAAGAATTGAAAATTATTATAAAAATTAAGCCAAATTATTTAAACAATAGTTTAAATAGCAACAATATTCTAAAATAGAGCAAAAAAGAAAAAAAGATAAAGGAGAAAAAAATGAGTAGTTATAGTGCTTTTGATATTTTAGGGCCTATTATGATAGGTCCATCTAGTTCGCATACAGCTGGTGCTGCAAGGCTTGCGAAGATTGCTAAAGCTATAGCTGGAAATGAAATAGCAAAGGTGAGCTTTGTTCTTCATGGTTCTTTTGCTAAAACATATAAAGGACATGGTACAGATAAAGCTTTACTAGCAGGCATCTTAGGTATGGACCCTTGGGATGAAAGGTTGAAAAATTCTTTTAATATAGCAAAAGAAAAGAATATAATATTTAGTTTCGAAGAAGAGGATATGGGAGATGTCCATCCAAATACTGTTAAATTCATAATAGATAAAAAAAATGGGAAACAGAATATAATTGTAGGCTCCTCAATAGGAGGAGGTAATGTTGAAATAATTGAGATTGATGGATTAAGTGTAAGCTTTAAAGGCGATTATCCAACTTTAATAATTAATAATATAGAGACTCCTGGGATGATAGCTAAAGTTACTAAGGTATTATATGATGTAAATATTAATATAGCATTTCTAAAAGTCTATAGGACTGGAAAAGGCTGTAGTGCTTTTATGGTAATAGAAACTGATTCTATAGTTCCAAGAAATATCATTGATGAAATAAGCTCAGTTGGTAAAATTAAAAGTATAAAATTTATTAATCCAGTTAGAGAGGTAAATTAAATGGCTTTTGTAAATAGTGGAAAAGAATTAATTCAAATTTGCGAAGAAGAAAATATAAGTATATGGGAATATACATTAAATATTGAGATAGAAGAATCAGGTTTAGATAAAGAAAAAATAATTGAAAAAATGAAAAAGAACTTAGAAGTTATGAAAAATTCAGCAGATAAAGGAAGGTTTAATAACATAAAATCAATTAGTGGACTTATTGGTGGAGATGCATACAAAATAAATAAAAATATGGAGAATAGAGAAACATTATGTGGAGAGTTTATGCTTACTGCTATGGCTAGAGCTCTATCTTGTTCAGAAGTTAATGGGGCAATGGGTAAAATAGTTGCTGCTCCTACAGCAGGCTCGTGCGGCATTATTCCAGCTACAATAATTACAGCAGGAGAAAAACTAGGGAAAAATGATGACGATTTAGTTAAAGCACTTTTCACAGCTTCAGGAGTAGGTATGTTAATTGCAAAAAATGCAACGGTATCTGGTGCAGAAGGCGGATGTCAAGCAGAGTGTGGTTCTGCAGCAGCAATGGCATCAGCAGCTGTTGTAGAAATGATGGGTGGTTCCCCAAATGAAGCACTGAATGCAGGTTCTATAGTAATAAAAAATGTATTGGGGTTAGTTTGTGATCCCATAGCGGGATTAGTTGAAGTACCTTGTGCTAAAAGAAATGTAGCGGGTACAGTGAGTGCCCTCACTACTGCTGATTTAGTAATGTGTGGAGTGAAAAGTAAAATTCCTTTTGATGATTGTGTTGAGGCTATGTATAGAGTAGGCAGAATGTTACCATATGAGTTAAGAGAAACAGCTTTAGGTGGTTTAGCTACAACTAAAACAGGGAAAAAACTATGTAAGTTAGTAACTAAATAAGCAATTATTTTTTTATATATAATTGGGATATTGTAATAAAACAGAATTATTATAAAAATTGTATATAGGATTGTAACAATAAAAAAACAACAATTAGCTTAAGGCAATTGTTGTTTTTTAAATATATTGCATTGAAAATTTTAACTTGTAAATTGATTAATATAATGAAAAGTAACTATTTTAAGGACTATCCATAATATGAATATGAGCAACATTTTCTGAGGAGAAAAAATGAGAAAGTGGATTATATTTACATTAGCGATAATAGGTATTTTAATAGGAAACTTTAAAATACCTATTGTGAATATAGTAATTTTTAGTGGGTTGATAATACCAATTGCTATTATTTTAGGAAATAATACTGCAGAATTATCTCATTATATAGGAGAAAAAAGAAGTGGCTTAATTTCTGCAACAATGGGAAATATACCTGAAATAATGATGGGATTTGGTCAATTAAACTTGGTATGATTTCTCTTGTGAAAGCATCTATGATAGGGTCAATAATAAGTAATATGTTGTTGGTACTAGGTATTTCAGTTTTTCTAGGAGGAGTAAAGTATAAAGAACAAAGTTTCAACAAAAATATAGCAAGAACAAATTTTAATATGCTTATATTAGCTTTTTCTACAATAATAGTTATGGCTACACTTGATAATTATAGTAAAATAAATTCTAGTGAGTTTAAATCTTTAAGTATAATTGTCTCGGTAATATTGATGATTGTTTATTGCTTAGGTTTGATATTTTCTCTATATACTCATAATAATCTTTTTGTTATTGAAGGAGAAATTAAGTGTGAAAGTAGTAAACCTATAAAGAATAAATCTATGATAATTATTGAGATAATAATATGTACGGGTCTACTATATTTTATTAGTGAAAGGGTAATAGTAAATATTAGTAGCGTAATTGAGATTTATGAATTATCAGAAGAATTTATAGGGGTTTTATTTGTACCTATTTTAGGTAATGCTGGAGAAAATGTATCTGCAATAATGTGTGCAATAAAAAATAAAATTAATATGAGTTTAGAGATTGCAATAGGTTCATCTATGCAAATTGCATTATTTGCAATCCCTTTATTAGTTATTTTTTCAGGGATTTATTCATTGGGTATGAATTTGTTTTTTTCAATTTTCCACATAATTATGATTATAATTGCTTTAGCAACGTCTTTTTTTGTATTTCAAGATGGTAAAACATATTGGTTTGAAGGTGCTATATTACTAGCTTTATATTTGACCATAATAATGGCTTATTATTATTTGGTATGAATTTTTCAAAAGTCTAATATAATATAAATAATAATAATGCTAAAGGTGATAGTGTGGCTAATAGAAGAGTTATTGAAACATATTATGGTGATATTAACAATTTGACCACCGTTTTAACTCAATTAGTAAATTCATATAGATTGTTAATTGGTGGAGCGGATGATTTGAATAAAATTGCGCTTTCAAGTAAATCAGATGTAAAAGATGCTTTAAAAAGAGCAGATAAACTAGGGGATATAATTGATAAATTAATAGATACTCTAGATGAAACTTCATATCAATATTGTTCTTATTGTAAAATTAAAACTGCAATAATAGAGGAAAAAGTAGAAGCTCAATTTGTAGCCACTGAAATTGAACAAGAACTTTATTTTGCAGAATAAAAAAGCTAAAAAAATTAATAGATAGGCCTCATATTGGATAAACTAGGAGTGGAGGTGTTGTGAATGCAAGTAAAAGATGTTATGACAAAAAATGTTTCCACAATAAATCCTGACGATACTGTGGAAAATGCGGCTGCATTAATGAAGGAATATGATGTAGGTTCTATTCCAGTATGTCGAGGAGAACAAGTAGTAGGAATTATTACAGATAGAGATGTAGCTCTTAGATCAGCAGCAAATGGTGAAAATGCTTCAAATCAATTAGTTAAAGATATTATGTCTTCAAATCCAGCAACTGGTGCTCCAACAATGGATACTAATGATGCTGCTAGGATTATGAGTGAAAGACAAGTGAGAAGATTGCCGATAGTAGAAAATGAAAATCTTGTAGGGATTATTTCCTTAGGAGATTTAGCGGTTGAACCAAATATAACCTCTGAAGCAGGAGATGCACTTAAAGATATTTCAGAACCATGTACTCCTTCAATGCAATAAATTATTAAAAAAATATGAAAATAATTAAATTACTGTAAAATCTCGTCAAGAACATATTGACGAGATTTTCTTATTTCAAAAAATGATGTAAAATAATACTAAGAAATGGGTAGAATATTAAAGACAATGCATAATTAACAATGCACAATGCACAATGCACAATGCACAAAGAAAAAGAAAAAGAAAAAAGAACAAGAACAAAACATAAAAGTAAAAGTAAAAATAAAATACATAAAATGTAAAGCATAAAGCATAAAGCATAAAGCATAAAGCATAAAGCATAAA
>DAOUPR010000161.1 GCA_030626065.1 Clostridium sp.
AGTTCCCACTTAATTTTAGATATACCTAATCTATGTGCTAAAGGAGCATAGATATCTAATGTTTCCTTAGCTTTTTCTTGTTGTTTTTCTCGTGTCATAAACTTAAGAGTTCTCATATTATGTAATCTATCAGCTAATTTAATTAGAATTACTCTAATATCTTTTGTCATAGCAAATAACATTTTTCTTAAATTCTCAGCTTGACGTTCTTCTTTTGTTTGATATTTAATCTTTCCTAACTTTGTTACCCCATCTACTAAATTAGCAACTTCCAAGTTAAACATACTTTTAATATCTTCAAAAGTATATTCAGTATCTTCAACCACATCATGAAGTAAACTAGCCACAATAACATTTTCATCTAATCCCATTTCAGCTAAAATCATTGCCACATTTAATGGATGAGAAATATAAGGTTCTCCTGATTCCCTCTTTTGGTCCTTATGTGCCTTTTTAGCAAGGTTATATGCTTCTATAATAAAATTTTTGTCTATATTTTTATTATTTTCATCAATTATCTCTAATAGCTGATTAATCATAATTTTCTCCCAAAATAGAAAGCTGGTTTCAAACCCAGCTTTTAGTTTTTTTATAAACATTATATAATAGTAATACTTTTTTTGCAATATTTTTAAAATCAAAGAAAGGGCTCTTAAAGAACCCTTTCTTTATAGATCATATTCAATTAATGAGTTTATATCATAATTTGTTAATTTTTCTCTTCCATTTAGTTCTGTAAGTTCAATTAAGAAATTGATTGAAACAACTTCTCCTCCACATTTCTCAATTAATTTTGCGGCAGAATTAATTGTTCCTCCTGTTGCTAATAAATCATCAACTATAGCAACTCTCTGTCCTGGTTTAATTGCATCAGCATGAATTTCTAAAGTATCATTGCCATATTCTAAATTATAGTCCACTCCAATTGTTTCTGCAGGAAGTTTACCTTTCTTTCTAACAGGCACAAATCCTACCCCTAATGAATATGCTATTGGTGTTCCAAATAAAAAGCCTCTTGCTTCAGGACCAACAACAACATCTATCTTCTTGTCTTTTAAATTTTCAACCATCAAATCAACTGCATATTTAAAGGCCTCACCATCTTGAAGCAAAGTTGTAATATCCTTAAAACTTATTCCTTCTTTTGGAAATCCCTCTATTACTCTAATTGTTTCTTTTAGATTCACTTTAATTTCCCCCGTAAATATATTATTATTTTCTTTTATTGATTATGTACTTTGCAATTCTTTTAGCTCTTTCTTTATCATTAGTAGTTAAAAACTCAATGATTATTCTTGCATCATCCATTCTTCCAAAAACATTTTCCTCTGGCAATAGCAAAGAAGATAATTTTTTCATTGTATCTAAATTAACCTTTTCTATTTTCAAATGATTTTTAAGGGCATTTAATCCATGATTATTAGACTTCTCTAAATAAGTCATTCCCTTTTGCACTAGTAATAAGTTTTCTCCATTTAAAGAAGCTCCACTTGCTATTATTGAAATGGCTACAATATCTAAATACTTTTCAATATAAGATAAATGATAGTAATTAGCTATTGATTGTGCAATTTTATAAGCAATCCCACTTAAGTTTAGTTCTTTAAAAGGGTATTTACTGTGAACAGTATTGGGATTAACCAAAATCATACCAGGGTAATCTTTAAAATCGTGATTATAATCAGTGACGATAACATCTATCCCACTATTTTTACATGTTTCTGCTGTTTCTTTTAATTTTATACTACACCCTACAGTAATAATTAAATCTGCATTAAAAAGTTTAACATGATTTTCAATAATCTCTTTTGATAAACTATTAGAGTACTCTTGTTTATCAGGTGTATAATAATCAACATCAGCATTTAAGTACTCTAAGATAAGCTTTAATAAAGAAATTCCTATAATACCATCTAAATCTGTTCTTCCAAAGATGAATATTTTTTCTCTTTCGTTTACAGCTTTAACTATTCTATTTAATGCTTCATACATACCTGATATTTGAAAAGGGTTGTAATAAATATTATTATTATAACTTTCATTGTAATGTTTTTCCATAAGTAAGCCTCCAAAAGCAGTAGGAAGTAACTTATATTATAAGTAAATTTTTTTAATATTACAAATGGTTTTTTTATTTTTTTACTGTATGAGTAAAAAAAATCTGAAGTATTACTTCAGATTTTTAATTTTTCTACTTTTTAACATTACCCATATTGGGCTAGCTATAAATATTGAAGAATACACACCTGATAGTATCCCAATAATTAATGGGAATGAAAAGTCTCTAACAGCAGGTACTAATATATATACAGCTACTATAGTGAATAAAGTTGTTAAAGAAGTATTAATTGACCTTGTAATAGTTTGTGAAATACTAATATTTGTTACTTTCTTAATATCTTCACCCTTCATTTTCTTAAGATTTTCTCTTATTCTATCAAATACTACAATAGTATCATTTATTGAGTAACCAACAATAGTAAGCATCGCTGCAATGAATGGTGTGTTAATCGGAATATCAAAAACAACAAAAACACTTAAAGTAATTAAAACATCATGCAATAAAGCAATAATTGCTGCTATACCGAAAGTTAATTCAAATCTTATCGCAATATAGATAAGCATAAGTATTGTTGCTACAGCTAAAGCTTTAATCGCCTTTTGTTTTAATTCATTTCCAACAGAAGGTCCTACCTTACTTTCTGAAAGAAGTGCATCATCCTCTAATTGAAATTCTTCTATAATGGCCTCAAAAACTTCACTAACATCATCTTCAGTAATGGTATTACTTCTAATTTCAATTTGAGTATTATTTGCCATATTATACGTAGCATTTTCATCAAATTCCATTAGAATATCGTCAACAATCTCTTTATCTTGAGTTGTAACATCCTCTCCCATTTCTATGGTAGCAAGTGTACCTCCCATAAAATCAATACCAAGATTATATCCTTTTGTAAATGTAAATACAACTCCAATCAAAATAACAACTAAAGATACTGAGAACCATATCTTTGTTTTTTCTACTACTTTTAATAATTTAGTATCTTTGTTTTTATTAACTCCAAAATGAGATTTACCGCCAATAAAGCCTATTTTAACTCCAAGTTTCAATAAAGTTTTCGTTATTGTAAGAGCAGTAAAAATACTCCAAACAATACCAATCATAAGAGTAAGCGCAAATCCTTTAACAGACCCTGAACCCATTGAGTATAAAACTATACCTGCGATAAAAGTAGTTATATTTGAATCTAAAATAGATGATAAAGCTCTGCTAAAACCAGAATCAATAGCAGCACCAATTGTCTTTCCTACTTTCAATTCTTCTTTTATTCTCTCAAATATTAAGACATTAGCATCGACAGCCATACCTATTGCCAACAAGAATCCTGCTATACCTGAAAGTGTTAAAGTAGCTTCAACTACATTAAATGTTCCTAAAACCAAAACTATGTATAATAATAATGCTATATTTGCCATCAAACCAGGCAATCTATAGAATATAATCATAAATAAAAATACTAAGCCAATACCAATCAAACCTGCTTTAACACTTAATGGTAAAGCACTTTGCCCTAAAGTTGCACCTACAGTTTTATATTCTGCTACTTCTAAAGTAACAGGAAGGGCACCGGATTTAATTATATTTGCCTTTGATTGAGCTTCTTCTAATGAAGCACTACCAGTTATTTGAGCACTACCAGTTATAATTGCTTCATTAACTGTAGGACTTGTTAATTCTTCATCATCCATATAAATAGAAATTTCTTGACCAACAAACTTCTCTGTAGCCTCAGCGAACTTCACTGTTCCTTCATCATTAAATTCTAAAAGTATAAGTGGTTTATTAAATTCATCTAGTCTTGAACTAGCATCCTCAATATCTGCCCCTTCTAGCAATACATTACCATCTGGATCTCTAAATTGAAGTTCTCCTGTTCTACCAATACTCTTTAAAACTTTTTCTGAATCAAATTCACCAGGAATTTCAATTCTAATTCTGTTTTCGCCTTCTCTTAGAATCGAAATTTCTTTAACACCTTCAGGATTGATTCTCATATTTAATAATTCAATAGTTCGTGCTACTGTATCATCATCTACATCTTCACCTTTTATTTCTTCTAAAACAGAAATACCACCTTGAAGGTCCAATCCTTTTTTAAGTGTCGCGGAAATAGGATTAATTTTATACCCAAATATATTACTAAAACCAAAAGCACTAGTATAAGCAAATAAACCTATAAATAATACCAACGCTATAAATATTGAAGTACTCTTAATTTTCTCATTACCATTTTTCGAGCTTTTCATTTTTATCCTCCTTTGTCAATGTTTTATGCAACTACGAATTTATTATATTCCTTTTATTGTAACCAGTCAACATGAATATCTATTCCATAGATTGCTTTGCTTTTAAGGCTATTGCACATTCTGTTCTTTTCTTAAGTAACTCACAACCAATTTTATACGGAATCTTCATATCCCCATTAAAATTATAGTTGTTTGCTTGACATCCTCCACTACAATAGAATCTCGCCCAACAATTCCTGCACTCTGGTTTATTATACAAATGTGCTTTCTTAAATTCCGATACAAGTTCATCTTTAAAAGTACTCTCATCAAAAATACTACCCATTAAAAATTCCTTGTTTCCTACAAATTGATGACAAGGATAAATATCTCCCTCTGGAGTAACGGAAATATATTCATGCCCTGCACCACATCCTGAAATTCTTTTGTAAACACAAGGTCCTCCTTGAAGGTCAACATTAAAATGATAAAAATTAAATCCTTGTCCATTTTCTTTACGTTTCAACATTTCTTTATATAGCATTTCATAATTTTCAAATATTTCTTCTAAATCAACTTCTCTCAATGATAAATCGCTTTCATCTGGAAGTACTACTGGCTCAACTGAAATTTCTTTAAATCCTTCATCAGCTAAGTATATAATATCCTTATAAAAGTCTAAGTTTTCCCTTGTAAATGTCCCTCTTACGTAATGGGCCTTATCCTTATCTCTATGTTGAATCATTTTTTTTATCTTTGGTAAAATAATATCATGTGTTCCTTTATGGTCAACATTAAATCTCATATGGTCATTTACTTCTTTTCTTCCATCTATACTTAATACGATATTAACCATTTCTTTATTCAAATATTCCATTAATTCTTCATTTAACAAAGTGCAATTTGTTGTCATTGTAAATCTAATATTTTTACCATTCTTTTTCTCGATTCCTCTTGCATAATCAATAATTTCTTTTATCTCATCCATTGCAAGTAATGGCTCTCCACCAAATAAATCAATTTCAATATTCTTTCTTGGGCCAGAGTGCTTTATTACATAATCTACTGCCTTTTTACCAACTTCTGCTGACATTACTTTTCTTGCGCCATGATATTTACCTTCATCAGCAAAACAATACTTACATCTTAAATTACAGTCATGTGTAATATTTAAGCAAAGAGCTTTTATATAATTAGGACTTTCTTCATAATCTTTTGCTATATGTTCATACAGATCCTTTGTATATAAATATTCTTCATCAACTAATTCCTTCAGTTCACTATACGCTTCAACAATCTCATCTTCGGTATATTTATCTTTTAAACTAGTTTTTATTTCATCTAAACTTTTAAATTTATCGTCATCAAGTATATCATAGACTAGTTCATCAATTACGTGTACTGTGCCAGAATTAACATCAATAACAAAATATTCATTAGCTAATTCAAACTTATGTATTAATGACATTATTAAATTTCCTCCTTAAAAAAACAGAAGCAGTAACAAAAGTTACTGCTAATTATTTGTTTTCACAAGCTAAATTTGCAACTGTGCAAGATGTTTTACAGGCTGACTGACATGAATTAGCACATTCTTTACATCCAGGTTTTTTTAAACTTTCTTTAATATTTCTTTTGTTAATAGTTTTAATATGTTTCAAAATAACTCCTCCATTCTTTTCTACCTTGTAAAATTATATCACAACTTATTGCTATAATAAAGTATTAATCTATATTTACAGAAAGCATGCCCGAAAACATCCCAACTGCTAATGCCAATAATACTCTAAGAACCCCAAACAAAGTAAAATCTACTGCTCTTCCATTTATAGCAGAAATTAAATATATAATAATCATATATATCAACGCTACTAAGATACCAGTAAACCATCCTCTAGTTTTTATTCTAGAAACAGAGAATATTGTAGCATACATAATACTAAGTGCTGTCACAATCACTATGTAAATCCCTGCAAAGTTCTCTATTATATTAAAATAAGTAGCCAATATTGAGTAAATGAATAGCAATACCATTGTAAGAAAAAAACCTCTTATCACGCCTTCTGAAATATAAAAAATATTTTTTTTCATAAATACACCTCCTATCTATACAATATTATGTAGATAGAAGGCGCTTTATTACTTTATTAAATATTTTACAAAAACAAAAATATTTTTGTTATTTCATAAGCACAAAATATTTATAATACTACTGTTCTATTGTCTTTGATTCTACAACAGAAGCCACACCATTTTTTTGTAATTTAAATCTGGCATTATCTGGACCAGACTGTACAATTACAAAATCTTCTTGAAGATTAGAAATTTTCCCTACAATTCCACCTCTTGTAAGAATTTCATCTCCAACTTTCAAAGAATCTACCATCGCTTGATACTTTTTCTTTCTTTTTCTTTCAGGTAAAAACAATACAAGATAAAACACTGCTATCATAGCAATAAAAGGTAATAAACTTGCTAACTGTTCCATTTTATAACTCCTCCTTATTTTTTATGCTCTCCCATTCCACTGGGCCAGCTTTTGTTTTTTAAATTCATCAAATCTATTTTCTTCTATAGATTCTCTGATATCATACATCAATTTATTATAAAAATGCAAATTATGAAGAACACACAATCTCATAGCAAGCATTTCTTTTGCTTTGAACAAATGTCTTATATATGCTCGTGAATAATTCTTACATGCAGGGCAGTCACATCCTTCATCAATAGGTCTATCATCTAATTGAAATTTCGCATTAAATAAATTTATTTTCCCATTTTCAGTAAATACATGCCCATGTCTTCCATTCCTTGCAGGTAATACACAATCGAAAAAGTCAACGCCTCTCTCTACACCTTCTAAAATATTACTTGGAAGCCC
>DAOUPR010000060.1 GCA_030626065.1 Clostridium sp.
CATACATTCTTTAATTTTACCTTTTGGAATATCCTTCTCAGTTTTCACTGACACCATAGCTACATTACCATTATTAACTACTACAGAAGAACATACTATTCTAGTTGGATTAGTGCATTCTTTAACAGCATAATCTTCACCTTTAGGACATGTGTTACCTGTTACTTTAACAACTTTTCCTTCTTCAAGTTTAATATCTAGAGGACAGCCTAGAGGACATCCAATACAAATTAATTTTCTTTCTTCCATATCCTATTCCTCCTCTAATTTAAAAGTTATCTTAGTACAATTTGGATATTTGTCAAACATCATTTTAGGTATTTTTACTGTTTCCATTTCGCCTGGAGCCATAACTTTTTTCTTTTTATGAATTTCTCTTTTACTATCAAAATATACTGAAACAAATTTATTTTCATATACGTCACCGACTCTAAATCTAACATCAATAAATTTATCAACATTGTCAGGATTTATAGTTTTAGGAACAGTATATCTAATACCATCAACAGCATCTATTTCTATACTATCTCCAGTTGTAAATATTCCTTTAACAAATTGAGCTGCACTTGTTCCTGCTTGATAACTTTCTAAAGTAACAAAATCAACTAAATCATGAACATGAAGAACATTTCCACAAGCAAATATTCCATCCACATTAGTTTGCATTGTCTCATTTACATAAGGACCACCTGTTACATTTGAAAGTTCTACTTCTGCATATTTTGATAACTCATTTTCTGGAATCAATCCAACAGACAACATTAATGTATCGCACTCAATGTATTGCTCTGTTCCTTTTATAGGTTTCATTCGCTTATCAACTTTAGCTATTGTTATTCCTTCTACTCTATCTTTACCTTTAACTTCTGTAACTGTATGTGCTAAAAGTAGTGGAATATCAAAATCATCTAAACATTGAACTATATTTCTTTTTAATCCACCAGAATAAGGCATTAATTCTACAACAGCTTTAACTTCTGCCCCTTCTAATGTCATTCTTCTAGCCATAATCAAACCTATATCACCTGATCCTAATACTACAACCTTTTTACCAGGCATGTATCCTTCCATATTAACAAATTTCTGAGCTGTACCTGCACTTAAGACTCCCGCACATCTCGTTCCTGGTATGCTAATTGCTCCTCTTGATCTCTCTCTACAACCCATAGCTAGAATAACGGCTTTTGCTTTTATTTCTATAATTCCATCTTCTTCATTAACTGCAGTAATAACTTTATCTTTATTCAAGTCAATAACCATAGTTTTTAGCTTATATTCAATATTCAATTCATCTACTTTATCAACAAATCTTTGTGCGTATTCCGGTCCAGTTAATTCTTCCTTAAAAGTATGAAGCCCAAATCCATTATGAATACATTGATTTAAAATTCCACCAAGCTCATTTTCTCTTTCTATTATTAAAATGCTGTCAATGCCTTCTTCTTTAGCTTTTACAGCTGCAGCAAGACCTGCAGGTCCTCCGCCAATTATTACAATATCGTAATTTATCATTATTATCCCCCTTACTTTTATAGTTCATAGTTAATAGTTCACGGTTCACAGTTATATAATAATTTTGCTATGCAAAATTTAGAATTAAGATTTTCTGAGGAACGAAGAAAATCATCCTCAATTGTGCATTGTGCATTGTGCATTGTGCATTGTGCATTAGATTATATATCTTCCTTATCTTTTCCTACTAATATTTTAGAATCTCCTCCAAATTTAGTTATATCAGTAACATCTTGTCCAAGTTCTTGTGCAAGAATATCAACAATTCTAGATGTACAGAATCCTGCTTGACATCTTCCCATTCCTGCTCTAGTTCTTCTTTTTACACCATCTAAAGTAGTTGCTCCAAGTGGTCTTCTGATAGAATTTAAAATTTCTCCTTCTGTAACTGTTTCACATCTACATACTATTTTTCCATACTGAGGATTCTCTTTAATAATTTCTTTTCTTTCCTGATTATTCATTTCTCTAAATTTAGGTATTGCCTTTCTTATAGGATTAAAACTTTCATCTTTTTCAGGATTTAATCTTTCTACAACCATACCTTCTACCATTTTACCAATAGCAGGAGCACTTGTTAACCCAGGTGATTCTATACCTATAACATTAATAAAGTTTTTTGCATCTTTCACTTCTTCAATAATAAAATCTCCATTTTCAGGGTGTGCTCTTAATCCAGTAAATTGAGTAATAATATATTTTCTTGGTATATTTGAAACACTCAAACCAGCCTTTTCAAATACCATATCTAATCCTTCTCTTGTTGTTCCTAAATCTGTTTTATTCTCAATATCTTCAGCTGTTGGTCCCATTAAAAGATTTCCATCAACAGTCGGAGTAACTAATACCCCTTTACCTAATTTAGTTGGTAATTGAAATAATGTTCTCTTTACAACTCCACCAACAAACTTATCGAAAAGTATATATTCTCCTTTTCTCGGTATTATATTAACTTTATTTTCACTTACCATATTATTTAAATTATCTCCGTATACTCCAGCTGCATTTATAACCATACCTGTTTCTATAACTTCATCTTGAGTTTTAATCAAAAATCCGTAACTTTCTTTTTTAATATCTAATACTTCCTTATTAAATTTAAACTTTACTCCATTAGTAAAAGCATTTTCTGCTAATGCTATTGTCATTTCATAAGGACAAGTTATCCCACCTGTTGGAAGCGTTAATGCAGCAACAACCTTGTCTGATAAATTTGGTTCAATTTTAAGAACTTCTTCCCTATTAAGAATTTCCATTGTATCTGGAAGTCCATTTTCCAACCCTCGCTGTCTAAGTTCCTCTAACTCATTGATTTTATCTTCATCAAAACAAAGTACTAAAGATCCTATTCTCTTAAATGGGAAATCCAATTGTTCTGAAAGTTGATCATAAAGTGCATTTCCTTCTACATTTAATTTTGCCTTAAGCGTTCCTGGTTTTGGATCCTCTCCCGCATGAACAATTGCACTATTTGCTTTTGTAGTTCCAGTAGCAACATCAGCATCTTTTTCTAAAACAAGAATATTAAGCTTATACCTTGCCAAATCTCTAGCTATAGAACATCCTGTAACACCCGCACCAATAATTACAATATCAAACATATTACTCCTCCTTTTAGATATAAAAATGGTAGCAAAGCTGCTTCGCTATAGAACCTTAAGTTCCCTTCGACGACGCTAGCGCGTCTGAGCACCCTCCTGAAAGAAGTGTGGAAAATTTCCCCTTCACCCCATCTTTTTTGTGTAAAAAAATTTTTCCCATACAAAAAAGAGCCTTAATTTAAAGGACGCACTTCCATCCTCTAAATTAAGGCTCTCTATTCTCTGCCTTATTTGCTTTTATTTTTTTTATTATACTAATATATTATCATACATATTCTTTAAGGTCAACATATAAAATGAAAACGTTTATTAACTTTTCTTGTGAACTGTGAACTAATCATTATGGTCTTATATCAACTTCTGTACCGTATCTAATATACTGCCCTATTATTTCAATATCTTCATCACTTAGAGCTATACATCCCGCAGTCCAATCTGTCTGCCAATTCCCTTTAAAGGTCCCAACTCCATGAATACCCACCGCACCACCTAGAGATGAAGTCCATAGCGGTTGCTTCCTATCGTTAATCTTCTCTTCTATCTGATTAAATACATTCTGGTCTATTAAACCATCTTCCAGTCCTCTTTCAGCATCTTCTATATTAGGATAACTTAATCCTAAAAACAATTTAAATTTGCTTTTATCATTAACAGTACAAATATAATAACTTCCTTCTGGAGTTCTTAAATCTCCTTCTTTTTCCTTGTCACCAATGGGGGCTTGACCTAAATATACTCTAAATCTACCAATTAACTTCTCATTTCCATAAAGCTCTAAAACATGCTTTTCTTTATATACTATTATCTTGGTATCTTCTGAATCTATATCGGCTTGCTTATAAAACAACTCCATATCTTTTCCCTTTTCAAAATAATCATTTACCGGTATCTCTTTTCTCTCCATCATATATTCAAAAGCTTTTAGATCTTGGTTATCTATATCAATTGCTTCAATATTATTATTATCAAAAGTATTTTTAACGCTTTTATTATTAATAAATATAACGTTTATAATAACTATAACAATTGCCGTCAAGAACAGTGCTCCTAACCCTTTTTTAAAATTCATTTATGTCTCCTCTTTTTTTTCAAAAACTCCCTCTAAATAACCAGGTAATACTGAACCGTGAATCTTTACTTTCTTACTATACCTAAAACTTCATTTTCCACTTTTTCAATATTAGGAACATAACTTTTTAATAATGTCATATTTCCTTTTAAAGTATACTTACCTAAGTTAGCAGGCACAAAAATACTATCACCCATACTTATTTTTTCTACTATTCCTTTTGCTTCAATTTCTCCTTCACCTTCTACACAAGTGAATATATAAAATCTTTCTACATCAGATTCTTCCGTACAGGTTGTTTTTATCTCATATTTTTCAAGTGAAAATTCATTACAAAGACATAAATAGCTTTTATTATACTCTTCTCTTTCAATTTTTACTCCTGTTGAATTTTGGCCTCTTAAATTAATATCAATCACATCAAGAGCCTTATCTACATGAATTTCTCTTCCTCTATTATAGTCATAAAATCTATAGGTAGTATCTGAGTTTTGTTGTATTTCTGCAATAATTGCACCTGGTCCTATTGTATGAATTAATCCACTTTTAATAAAATAAGTTTCCCCTTTTTTAATTGGAACAAAATTCATATAATCTTCGATATTTCCACCATCTAGTGCTTCTCTTATTTGTTCTTTAGTGCAACCTTCCTTCAATCCTAATATTAATTGTGTGCCTTCTTTAGCATCAACAACATACCAAACTTCTGTTTTACCCATATCATTTTCTACTCTTCTTGCATACTCATCATTTGGATGAACTTGAACTGACAGTTTATCACTCGTATTCAAAAATTTAATTAGCAAAGGAAACCATTCTTTAGATATTTCTGTGCCTACTAACTCTGAACCATATTTTGAAATCAACTCTTCTAATGTACTCCCTTTAAGTTCACCATTAGAAACTACACTCATTCCATTTCTATGACAAGCGACATCCCAGCTCTCACCAATTTTCCCTTCTGGTAAATTATCTCTAAAACTTTCTAAATCTCTTGCTCCCCAAAGTTTATCAACATAATAATTTTCAAATTTTAATGGATACATAACAATCTCCTTTCAAAATACACTTTCATTTTCATCCTTATTTTACCTCTATGCTCATATAGATTATATCCTTTTATGTAAATTCAATCAAACTCTATTTACAACAAATTTTATGAATTGTTCTACCATTTGGATTATTAGGATTACCTATTACTAAAGCATCACACACTCCTATTTTCTATAAAACCTCCTCATAATTAATGTTGATAATTAATATATTTCACACAAAAAAGATGCTCTTGAATATACAAAAGCATCATTATTCATTCTACAATAAATAATCATAATTTTTCAACAACAGGTAGAACCTTTTTATACTACTATAAAAAGTAATTATCCTCTTCAATTCTAGTTATTTCTTCTTTACTTTTTTATATCTTTTATAGCCTTTATATCCTCTATCTCCGTCGTATCCTTTATCTCCTTTGCACTTTTTATTTCTTTTGCAAGTTTTATATCCTTTGCAAGTTTTATATCCTTTATAATTTTTGTATCTCCATACAGATTACTAAAACTTCCTATTAAATCATGCAAGAAATTTGCACCTCTCGAAATCAATAATCCTGTTAAAATCACACCTATAATAGGAAATTTGAAAGGCACACCAACAACTGCAAATAAATCTGCACCAGTTCCTATTGCTATAATAATTCCCACAATAATTGCCCCTAATCTATCAAAACATAATTTCCCTTCTTGCCAAATCATCTTTAATGTCTCCCAAATTGATTCACCTAAAAAAGCAAGTACTAACAGCATAGTAAGACTCACATAATCATCTCCTTTTTAGATTGTATTTAATCTACTTATCGTAAACTTGTCCAATATCATAATATGCGTTATTAACTAAAATGATTAATACTATTTAAACCAATGCATATTTATAAATTATTACATAGGAAAAAACTTTTCTATGCAATAAAAAAATTAACCTTTTTCACTCTTTATCAATACAATAATAGTATAATCAATATATTTATGGAGGATTTATGTATTTTAACGGTTATGCACCACGAACGCCAGAAGACCAACAAAATTGTTACCCAAATTGTCGTCAAAAATTATATGCCTTTTCTGTTCACGGAAATAGCATGTTAATACGCTACTCTAATAGATTAAGAGATATTGATAGAACTGGTCCTTTTATTAGAGTTGAAGGAAAGAGAAACACCAAAAACAGATTTTTATTTACAGTACCTACTCCACTAGTTGTAAATGACAGAAGAACTAAAATAGAAACTGCAGTTATAAGATTTAGAACTGGTTCTAAAGATGCATACATTAACGCAGTAACAATATACGATGGTGAAAAAGAAATATCAAGTCAATCAGGCCTAAAAGCTTCTCCAGAAGAATTTAAAACTAGAAAATTCGATATCCCTGGAAATGTAAAAGTAAAATATGGTATCACAATTGCTTTAGATGTTACCTTTGGTAATAAATCATCATCTCATATTATGGATTTTAGTACTGCAGGTTGTGAGTATACACTAATTTAGTTCATTGCATACAAAAGCCAGTAATCTTTACGATTACTGGCTTTAACCTTTATGGTTACTTCACCCCACTACTATCCTTTTAAAATCTGTTCAGTTTTTAGTTTAGTTTTTAGTTTAGTATATAAAAAAGTAAAAAGCCAGTAATCGTGATGATTACTAGCTTTGCTGTGGCAGGGGTAGTAGGACTCGAACCTACAACCAATGGTTTTGGAGACCACTACTCTACCAATTGAGCCATACCCCTATGCAACGAAATTTATTATATCACATTTTATTTATCTATGCAAGCGTTTAAATATAATTTTATATAAATTTACGGCAAAAATATCTTGAGTCCTTTCTTTTTTGTCAATGTTAGAGTAAAATACTAAGGTAATGTTAATTTAAAAGATTAATGCACAATGTACAATGCACAATTAAGGATAATTTTCTTCACTGGGTTCGCAAAATTTCTATTTAAAATTAAAAAAATTAAAAGAATCTAAAAATAGTATACCTACTACAAATTTTTAATATTTTTATTTTCATTGTACTTTGAACTTTATATTTAAAGATCTTAAGATTTTAACTGCACTCTGCACATTGCACTCTTATTTATTAAGAAGCACTCTGCATACTAAGTTTTTTATAAAGGAGTTTTTATTATGGAATTTATAGTAGACAAGGTCGAAAAAACTTTAGATATTGGACGTCAATTAGGCAAATTAGCAAATAAAGGCGACGTATTTTGTCTTATAGGTGATTTGGGAACAGGTAAAACTCATATTACTAAAGGTATTGCTTTAGGCCTTGAAATAGAAGAATACATAACTAGTCCTACATTTACAATTGTAAATGAATATGAAGGAAGACTAAAATTTAATCATTTTGATGTGTACAGAGTCAATGACCCTGATGAAATTGAGGCCATTGGTTTTGATGAATATATTTTTAGTGATGCTGTTAGTGTAATAGAATGGGCTAATTATATAGAAGATATTTTACCTAAAAAAAGAATAAATATCTTTCTAGATAAAATCCCTGAACTTGGAGATACTTTTAGAAGAATAAAAATTGAGTATACTAGTGATAGTTATGATTATATAAAGGAGTTAAAATTATGAAAATACTAGCTGTAGATTCCTCTACCGCATCAGCAACTTGTGCAATTGTGGATGAAGGCAAATTATTAGGTGAAGTAATATACAATGATAAAAAACAACATTCTATAGTACTTATGAATCAGATTGATCTTCTACTTAAGAATTTAAATCTTTCCATAAATGATATTGATGGCTTTGGTGTTTCTTTAGGGCCTGGTTCATTTACTGGACTTAGAATTGGTATGGCAACCATTAAAGGATTAGCACAAGGAACCAACAAGCCCTTAAAAGCCATTTCTTCATTAGATGTACTTGCATATAATCTTGCATTTACTGATGGTATAATATGTCCAATATTAGATGCCCTAAGAGAAAATGTTTTTACTTGCCTCTATAAGTTTGAAGATAATAAATTAGTTAATTTAATGGATGTATCTCACTATAATATAAATGACTTGATAGATTACATAAATAATAACTATGAAAATGAAAGAGTAACCTTTATCGGAGATGGAACTATAAAATATAGAGATACGTTATCCTCTAAAATGAATAATATATCTTTTGCACCCATTCATTTAAATACTGTGAGGGCCTCTTCTCTAGCTGAAATTGCTTTAGAAAAACTAAAAAATGGCCAAGAAGATGACTTATTTACAATATCCCCTATTTACCTTAGAAAATCTCAAGCAGAAAGAGAATACGAAAAAAAACACGGTGAATTGAATGTTTAAACTAGAAATTAAAGAAATAAATGAAGATTTTACAGAGGATATCGTTAAAATTAATCACCTATGTTTTAAAAACAAGTGGAGTATTACTACTATTCACGATGAGCTAGATTCTAAATTCACCAAGTATTTTGCTGCTTTTTATGGCAATACCTTAATTGGTTACATAGGCCTTTGGCTAATTCTAGATGAAGCACATATCACAAGTGTAGCAGTTCATCCAGAATTTCGAAGACTAAAAATCGGAAGTAAGCTTATTCAAAAAGCAATAGCAGCTACCAATAAACTAAATATAAATTCCTACACTCTAGAAGTAAGGTCTAAAAATGAACCTGCAATAAATCTTTATAAAGGTTTTGGCTTTAAAGAAGAAGGTTTAAGAAAGAATTACTATAAAGATGATGATGCGATTATTATGTGGAAACGACTTTCTTTAGAAGAACAATAAATGCATAAGCTGTTGCTTATGCATTTATTGTTCTTCTGTGTGAAGTGTGAAGTGTGGAGTGTGAAGAGTGAAGTGATGGATGATTTTGTTCTCTTTGGTCACAAAATCTTTAAATTAAAATTCGCTTTAGCTTCGCTAAACCATCACTGCCTAACAGAAATACTAACTTGAGTTTCAGTAAAATATTGAGTTAATTATAGCTTAATATTTAAATTTATATAATTAAAGATTCTCGACCACCGGTCGAGAATCTTCATTCACTTCAAATTTCACACTCTACTCTTCACACTTATTATTTAAGAACTACTTTTTTCTTCTTTTGAGTTACAAGCTCTTCACTCTGAAGATATCCAGATACAGATTTATAAACTGGGAAAGTAATTGCTGCTACTACTACACCTTTAAATAAATTAAATGGTAATATTGAAAGAATAATCAAATCCTTCAAATCATTAATATTAGGATTAATTGCTGTTCCCATAGCAACAAAAGCATCTACTGGCATCTTGAATACAACTGCATATAAAGGTAAGAATACATAATAATTCAATACTGATGCTGCAATAGACATTACAATTGCCCCTACAAGCAATCCAACAATTGCACTTTTCTTAGTTTTTTTAAACTTATAAATATATCCTGCTGTTAATACTAAAATTGATCCCACAAGAAAGTTTGCTAATTCTCCAACAAATCCACTTGATGTTCCCTTTAATAAAAGTATTAGCATATTTTTTAATAATTCAATAATAACTCCAGCTACTGGTCCTAATGCAAATGCTCCTACTAATGCTGGCAAATCACCAATATCAATTTTTAAAAACGCTGGGAATATCGGTAATGGAATATCGATAAACATCAATAAAAAAGACATAACAGATAATAATGAAATTTTTACAAGTCTTGCCAATTTTAAATCTCTCATAATTTGTACCCTCCTAGTTTTTCTTCAAGTTAAGATAAACTTTTAGCAACTTCAATTTATATTTGCACAAAATCTCAATAAACTTACAAATTTTGAACACGTATAAATAAATAGTTAAACTAGTTTATCTATTTATTAAGAAGGATGATGTACATGTATTGCTTTTTCACAATTTTTCTTAATTTCATATTTTTTATTTCATATAAAAGAAAAAATATACTTTCCTACGAAATAAAAAAGTCCTGACGAAAATCATCAGGACATAATTGCGAAAAGCAATTATCTATACCTTCTTCCATCCAGACTTTACTGTCGGTCCTGGAATTTCACCAAGTCAACCCTAAGGTTCGCGGACTATAACCGCCGGTCGGGAATTTCACCCTGCCCTGAAGTAATAAATAACTTTTATTTAATTATGCATATATTATAACACTGCCTGTTTATATTTACAAGCTACAAAATACATTAATGCACAATTATCAATGCACAATGCACAATTTCGGATAATTTTCTTCCCTTTGGTCAAAAAATCTTTATCTAAGAAAATAAATGAAACACTTTAAACAAACTTAAAATTTGATAATCATTTATTATATAATTGATTAATTATTCTTATATAAAATTAAAGATTCTCGTCAACCGACGAGAATCTTACTTAATTATGCATTGTGCATTATCATTTTCTAGTAAGTTTCATTATTAACATCTTTCATAGAAAGCGAAATTCTATTTCTCTTTTCATCTACACTCAAAATACTTACCTGAACAATATCTCCAACATTAACAATATCAAGAGGATGTTTTACATACTTATCCGCCAACTGACTAATATGAACAAGACCATCTTGATGCACTCCTATATCAACAAAAGCACCAAAATCAGCCACATTTCTTACTGTACCAGTTAAAACCATACCTGGCTTTAATTGATTTATTTCAATTACACCCTTTTTAAGTATTGGCTTTGGCAAGTCTTCTCTTGGATCTCTACCTGGTTTCATTAATTCTTTAATAATATCTTGAAGAGTTGGAATACCCACAACTAGTTTCTCTGCTATATTTTCAATCCCTTCAACTTCTGCTTTTTTATCTATACCCATGATATCTTTTTCACCTATTTGATTTTCTTCATATCCTAACGTATTTAAAAGTGATTTTGCAGCTTTATATGATTCAGGATGAACAGATGTATTATCCAGTAATTCTTTACTTTCAGGAACTCTTAAGAAACCAGCACATTGCTCATATGCCTTTGGTCCAAGTCTTTTTACCTTTAAAATCTCTTTTCTATTTTTAAACTTACCCTTTTCTTCTCTATACGCTACTATGTTATCTGCTATAGCAGAAGAAATTCCTGAAATATATTGTAGCAATGACGGTGTAGCTGTATTTAAGTCTACTCCCACAGAGTTAACTGCATCCTCTACTACCCCTGTCAATGATTCATCTAATTTTTTCTGTGTAACATCATGTTGATATTGTCCTACCCCTATAGATTTAGGATCAATTTTAACAAGCTCTGCAAGAGGATCTTGTAGTCTCCTTGCTATAGAAATTGCTCCTCTTATAGATACATCTAAATCAGGGTATTCTTTTGTTGCTAATTTAGATGCTGAATAAACTGATGCTCCTGCCTCTGATACAATAACGTATGAAACATCCATATTCTTTTCTTTCTTAATTTCCACAATCATTTTAGCAATTATTTCTTCTGATTCTCTAGAAGCAGTTCCATTTCCCAAAGAAATAACTTCTACATTATGCTTATATATAAACTCTTTCATTTTTTTAATTGAGCCTTCAACATCATTTTGAGGTGCTGTAGCATAAATTGTAGCGTAATCTAATAACTTACCTGTTTCGTCTAGAACTGCAATTTTACATCCTGTTCTAAAACCAGGGTCATAGCCCATTACAACCTTTCCTTTAATAGGTGGCTGCATTAATAGAGCTTTAAGGTTAGCTTTAAATATTCCAATAGCTCCTTCTTCTCCTCTTTCACTTAATTCTCCTCTTATTTCTCTTTCTATAGAAGGATAAATTAATCTTTTTAAAGAATCTGCCGCTGCTTCTTCTATGTATTTATCTGTTATATCATTGCCTTTTTTACAATTTGTAATAAGATAATTTAATATTTTTTCCATATCATCAATTACTTTTGCTGATAATACCTTTTCTTTTTCTCCTCTATTAATAGCTAAGATTCTATGTGAAGGAATTTTTGCTACAGCTTCTTCATAGTCATAATACATTTCATATGGAGTTGGTTCATCACTACTTCCTGTGGAAGTTATTTTACCTGTTCTATTCACAAAATCTCTTATCCACTTTCTAAAGGTAGCTTCATCAGAAATAATTTCTGCAATTATATCTTTTGCTCCCTTTAAGGCTTCTTCTATTGAATTTACTTGTTTTTCTTCATCAACAAACTCTATCGCAAATTCTTCTATATTTCCCTGGAAATCACCTTCCCAAATAGCTTCTGCTAATGGTTTTAAACCTTTTTCTACAGCAATAGTAGCTCTTGTTCTCTTTTTTTGTTTGTATGGTCTATATAAATCCTCTACTTCTGTCATAATTTCAGCTTTTTCAATCTTAAGCTTTAATTCTTCTGTCAATTTACCCTGCTCTTCAATTATTCTAATTACATCTTCTTTTCTAGCCTTAAGATTTTTTAAATATGTAAGTCTTTCATATAAGTTTCTTAAAATCTCGTCATCAAGCTTCCCTGTTTTTTCTTTTCTGTATCTTGCTATAAAAGGAATAGTATTTCCCTCATCCAAAAGTTCTATAACATTTTTAATTTGCCAAGCTTCAACGTTAAATTCAGCTACTAACTTTTTTATTATTAAATCCATTTTATCCACATCCTTATAAATAATTAACCTTTC
>DAOUPR010000284.1 GCA_030626065.1 Clostridium sp.
ATAGGTTCTTTTGCAATGTTTGTTCCTATGATATTTAATAATATTCTAAGAGGAGAAGGAAATACATTTATTCCAATGATTACAATGGTTATTGGCGCTATTATAAATATTATTTTAGATCCACTCTTGATTTTTGGTGTTGGATTTTTTCCTAATCTAGGGATAGAAGGGGCAGCTTATGCTACAGTAATTTCGAGAATTATTAGTGGCTTATTTATTACAGTAATTATATTAAGCGATAGAAATCAAATTAAGCTTAATTTAAAAGATTTTAACTTTGATATGAAGATATATAAGGAGCTTTACGCTATAGGACTTCCAGCTATGGTAATGCAATTATTAGCAAGTTTTATGATTGCTGGTGCGAATGTAATTGTTGCAGATTATGATACTACAGCAATTGCAGTGGTAGGAATTTATTTTAGGTTACAGTCTTTTGTTTTTATGCCTGTATTCGGGTTATCACAAGGGTTTATTCCTGTTGTAGGTTATAATTATGGACATAAAAAACCTGATAGAATGAAAGAGGCAATAAAGACTGGAGTTATAATAGCTACGTGTTTTACAGTGCTAGGGTTTATTCTTTTTCAAACTTTTCCTGAAGCGTTAATTAAGCTTTTTAATGACAATGAGAAACTAATTGAAATAGGTAGTGTAGCTTTAAAAAGAATAAGTTTATCATTTCCTATTGTAGGTATAGCAATAATTGGTTCTACGACTTTTCAGGCCATTGGTAAGGGGATACCTAGTCTTATAATATCGTTACTAAGACAGATTGTACTCATATTACCCCTTATGTATTTACTAGGTAAAAACTACGGATTAGATTTTTTATGGTTTGCTTTCCCTATAGCAGAAGCAATATGTTTTGTTATTTTGGTTATTTGGTTAATGAAAAGTTTAAAAAGTTGTATTAGGAGTATGGAGTAAGAAGGCAACCCTTTATGACATTAGAAAAAATAATAAATATTAAGTAATAAATCCAGTATTGAAATCCAATATTGGATTTATTTTTTTAAGAAAAATAATCCCAAAATTTAATTATAATTTGTAGTCATCAAAAAGTATAAATAGATATATAAATATATAGGTTAAATTTTATATGAAATTAATATAATAGATATTAATTTCAAAACTTTTATCAATTAAAGGGGTGGGGATTACGAGGAACAAACCATTAAATTCAATTGTAACTTTTATAAAAAGGCGTAAGAAAATTGTTAAATGGAATTTGATATCTTTTGGTGTTTTTATTAAAAGTAAAGTATTAAATCCAATAGTAAGCCTAATAAAAAGACGTAAGAAAACTTTTATAGGTATTTCAATCGCTCTGTGTTCTTTGCTTGTTATATATACTGGGATGGCCATATATTTTATGAATCATTTTTATTTTGGTACTACCATAAATTGTATAAGTGTTTCAGGTAAAAGTGTGGAGATAGCAAATGAATTAATGGAAGATGAACTTGAGAAATATGAGTTAAAGCTTAAAGAGCGTGGAGGTATACAAGAACAAATTAAAGCAGAGCAAGTTGGGTTATGTTACGATTCAGGCAGAGAATTTAAAGATTCTAAGGATAAGCAGAGTCCTTATAAATGGGTATCATCTATTTTTAATACAGAGGATTCTCAGATGATAGAAGAAGTTGAATTTGATAATGAACTATTGAAAAAACGAATAAATAATCTTTCTTGTTTTGATAGCAGTAATATAATTGAACCTAAAAATCCTTGTTTTGAATACGTAGATGATGGCTACGAGATTATAGCTGAAGTTAACGGAAATAAGGTTAATAAAGGTATCTTATATACCTATGTAGAAAAGGCGCTTATTAAAAGACAAGCTTCGATAGATTTGGAGTCAATTGATTGTTATGTGAAACCGGAATATACTTCAACTTCTCAAAAGATAATAGACACAAAAAACTTGCTTAATCAATATGCTTCATCTAAAATCACATATAATTTTGGAAGTGACAAAGTACTTTTAGATGGCGATATAATAAATAAGTGGCTTATGGTTGATGACAATATGGAAGTTAAGATTGATGAGCAAGAAGTCAAAAATTATATTGATGAACTTGCAAAAAATTATAATACAATTGGGAAGCAAAGAAGTTTTGTTACATCCTCAGGAAGTACAATACAAATTGGTGGAGGAGATTACGGCTGGTCTATTGATAGAGCTGAAGAAACATTAGCACTAATTGAAGCTATAAAAAAAGGTGAAATTTCAACAAAAAAATCAGCATTTACTCAAACTGCAATGTGGCTTGGCAGAAATGATATTGGAAACACCTATGTTGAAATAAATCTTTCTGGGCAACATTTATGGTTTTATAAGAATGGTTCATTAATAGCAGAAGGACCTGTTGTTACTGGTAATGTAAGCGCTAATCACTCAACGCCATCAGGTATTTATAGATTGAAATACAAACAAAAGGATGCTGTGCTACGGGGTGATGATTACGCGGCTCCTGTTGATTTTTGGATGCCTTTTAATGGAGGTATAGGAATGCACGATGCAAATTGGAGAAATTCTTTTGGTGGAAGTATATATAGGACAAATGGATCTCATGGTTGTATAAATTGTCCATACTATTTAGCACAAGCAATATTTAATAATATTCAGTCCGGAACTCCGGTTATTTGTTATTATTAGATTTACAACTTCAACTATAAATCTATGCAATTTCAAAACTCATAAAAGGCTGAGATTTTGGAGTTGCATAGATTTAGTTTTAGTAATGTATATCTTATGATACTCAAAAGCTACTATTTGGTTGAGAGATTAATTTTAAAATAGTTGAAAAGTTTTTATTCAAAGCATACATATTGAAATTTTGCTGTTATGAAGGCTGTAATTTGTATTTCTCCTTCTTGTATAGGAGGCATAACACCATTTGTTGCCGAATATGGCATATTAACAAAATGGCGACCTACACTTGAAGAATTTTCAATTATTTTAGATGGAGTTTGTTGTATATTCACTTCTAATGAATTTGCAATTACTTCTGCTTTTTTTTGTGCATTCATAAGAGCTTTTTCTAAGGCCTCATCATAGTAGGGGTCAGGATTTGAAATAGTAAATTGTACATTGCTTATAACCTCTGCACCGTTTTGTATTGCAACATTTATTACTAAACCTACTTTTGAAGTATCGTTTATAGTGACTTTAAGAAAATGCCTTACTTCGTATCCTTTAAAGGTTTTTTTACCGTCAGTATAATTATAGACAGGATTGATTGAATAACTTATTGTTTTTATATTATTCTCATCTATTCCGATTTTTTTTAGTCCATCAAGTACTTGATTTGATATTAATGTGTTTTGACGTTTAGCTTTTTCTAAATCTTCATCTTCAACAACGATTCCTAATGAAATAATTGCTTGGTCTGGTTTTGCTGTTACGGTTCCAGTTCCCTGTACTGTTATAGAACAGTTCGTGTAATTAGATCTATAAGGATAAGGTGAAAAATTACAGGTTCCTATGTTCCATCCGAATGGGGGTAATGCTTGGTTCATTTATATAACTCCTTATATATTGTTTTATTATCAATACATAATATTCTTAATTACACATTTGGTGCCTGGCACCAAATAC
>DAOUPR010000089.1 GCA_030626065.1 Clostridium sp.
ACTTAATTTAAATTATATAATTATATTGAATTGAAATATTAAGAAATATTAAGTATATGATAGTAAATCAAAGTATAAAGAGGGAATTAGCAATTTGCAATGAAGTAGGATTTTGCTACGCAAAATCTTTGAATTAGGGCGTTGATTTAGCGGTGCTAAATTATTTGCTGTTTTTCGTGGTGCGAAGTGATTTTTAAAAGAGAGAGTGCAGTTTGCAGAGTGTAAAGTGTTGAATCATTCGTGCTTTTGAAGTGTAGGAAGTTTTTCTTTTGAATATATAGTGTAGTTAAAAGAGTATAGAATAATTTTAAGTAAAAAATTAAAAGTTACAGAAATATATAGATTTATTATGATTTAAAAAGGCTTTTAGTGAATTAAAGATTCTTGACCCAAGGGAGAGAATCATCCTTAATTGTGCATTGTAAATTGTGCATTGTGCATTATCTTTTAAAAGGTTTTAGGTTTTAGATTTTAACTGCAAATTGCTAATTGTAAATTGCACATTATCTTTTAAAAGAAGGGTATACTATGACTTAGGAGATGATTTTCTGTCTATTTTTAAAACTAGGGGAATAGTCATAAAGACTCAAGATTATAAAGAAAATGATAGATTAGTTTGGATTTTTACAGAAAAATTAGGAAAGATAACTTGTTTGGCAAGAGGAGCTAAGAGGAAAAATAGTAAATTAGGTTCATTTACTCAGCAATTTGCTTTTGGAGAGTATATGATTTATAAAGGTAAAAACTTATATACTATTAATGAAGTTGAGTTAATAGATTCTTTTCAAGGATTTCTAGGAGAACTTGAGACTATTACTTATGCATCATATTTATGTGAGCTTATAATAATTGCTATGCCAGATGAGGAAAGTAATAGACAATTGTTTGAAGAGTTTACAAGGTGCTTTTATTTGCTTAAAAGTAAAGCTATAGATTATGAAGTGTTAATTAGATCCTTTGAGATAAAATTGCTAGAACGAACTGGTTATAGCATTGATTTTGAAAGATGTTGTTTATGCAATAAAAAAATAGACACATCTCAGTATATTAACATACAATATTATGGTGGGGTTTGTAATAATTGTAGTAAAACACATAGCTTAAAAGTTAGTTTTGCAGCATTTAATATACTTAGATATCTTAAAAGAACACCAATGGATAAATTATATAGACTTAATGTAACAGAGGAATTAAAAAAAGAAATATATAATATTTTAGCTAGACTAATTATGCAAAGTTATTCAAAAAAACCTAAAAGTTTAGAGATTTTTGATTTTATTAAAAGGAGTGAGTAAAATGAATGATATTACTTTAGAAAAGATTGATGTTGTAAGAGAAAGAACAGGTGTAACGTACCGCGAAGCAAAAGCAGCTCTAGAAAAGTCAAATGGAGATGTAGTAGAAGCTTTAATTTTTATTGAAGATGATTGTGAAAATGAAAAAAATCAAGTTTTTCAAGGTTTTGACGAGTTTAAGGAATGGATTAAAAATGTAGTTGGTAAAGGTAATGTTACTAGAATTAGAGTTAAAAAAGAAGATACACCAATTTTGAATAGACCTGTTAATGCAGGAGTAGCTGTTGGTGTTTTAACAATTCAGTTATGGCCTTTAATGATTGCTATAGGAGTTTTAACAGCTGTTATCACAACAATTACTGTAGAAATTGTAAAAGAAGATGGTTCTATTGAAGTAGTGAATACTATAATTAAAAATACTGCAAATGATATGAAAGAAAAAGTTGATGAATTCACATCAGAAGTTAAAGAAAAAGTTGATGATATATCTTCAGATGTAAAAAATAAATTTGATTCAAATAAGACAAAAGTTGATGAAGATAGTAATGTATATCAGTATACTGTGAATTTTGAAGATGTAGAAGAAAATAAAGATGTTGAAAGCGAAGGAAATCAAGAGGCTGATAGTAAAGAAGAAGATAACCAATAAAAAAAGTAATTAATGTTTGTAAGGATTTAGGCAACTGAGAAATATGAAATTATTTCTCAGTTGTTTTTTTGAAATTTAATGGGAGTTTGTATATTATATGGTATAATATACAATAAACTAAGGGTATAATATATATAACGAGTTTTGTTTAGTATTTTTATTTATTAACAATCCAAAAAACAAAAATAACAAATTGTAAAAATACACAAATAAATAGTCGGAAAATACTGAATTTTGTACAATATTATAAAGATTCAAAACATACAGAAAAGGTAGAAAATAGAAGAAAAATTAACATAATTAACTACATTCATAAATAATCAAGCATATTTAACAAAAGTGCTATACAATTAATGTGAAGAATCTGTTATAATATAGAAGAATTATAAACAAAAGAAGGAGGTTTTTATAATCAAATTAACCTTAAGGCAAAATAAAATAATAGAGCTAGTAAAAGAAAATCAGCCAATAACTAGTGAGAAATTAGCTGCCCACATTGGTGTTACTAGAGCAGCTCTGAGACCAGATTTGGCTATACTTACTATGACAGGAATATTAGATGCAAAGCCTAAAGTAGGTTACATATTTGCTCAAAAAAATACCTCTAGTATAGCGGAAGATTACTTAAAGAAAATAACTGTAGGTGAAATAATGTCTAAAGCCATTACAATAACCGAAGAAACAAACATTTATGATGCTATTATAAATTTGTTTCTTAATGATACAGGAACTTTATTTGTATGTAGTAATGGGTCATTATCTGGAGCGGTATCTAGAAAAGATTTTTTAAAAGTAGCTATGGGAAAAACAGATATAAATAAAGTTCCTGTAGGTATAATTATGACAAGAATGCCAAATATTATATGCGTAGAAAAAGAAGATAGCGCATATGAGGCAGCTAAAAAAATAATCTCTCATGAAGTTGACAGTCTACCGGTAGTTGAAACAATAAGTCAAGATGACGAAGAAAAAATAAAAGTGGTAGGAAAACTTTCAAAAACAAATATTACAAAAGTTTTCGTCAAACTCGGAGAAGGTTTATTGAATTTTTGATTTATTTTGTTCTGGTATCAAAGGGTAGATCTTATTTTTAGGTTTACCCTCAACATAAATCAAATTTAAGATAAGGGGATGTAAGCTATGGATACAAAAAAGTATGTGTACCTATTTTCAGAAGGAAATAAAGGTATGAAAAATTTACTGGGTGGTAAAGGTGCCAATTTAGCAGAAATGACTAATTTAGGTTTACCTGTACCACAAGGATTTACAATCTCAACAGATGCTTGTACTCGATTCTATGAAGATGGGGAAGCGATATCAAGCTTGATTGAAGAACAAATTGAAGTTGCTTTGAAAACAACTGAAGAAGTTACAGGTAAAAGATTTGGTGATTTAGAAAACCCTCTATTAGTATCTGTAAGATCAGGCGCAAGAATGTCTATGCCTGGAATGATGGATACAATTTTAAATCTTGGTTTAAATGATGACTCTGTAAAAGGGTTGGCTAAATTAACAGGTAATGAAAGATTTGCTTATGATTCTTATAGAAGATTTATACAAATGTTTTCAGATGTAGCTATAGGTATTGAAAAAAGAAAATTCGAAAATATCTTAGATGCAGTTAAAGAAGAAAATGATGCACAATATGATACTGATTTAACAGCAGATAATTTAAAAGAAGTAGTTGATAGATATAAAGTACTTTATAAAAAAGAAATGGGAAAAGAATTTCCACAAGAACCAAAAGAACAATTAATGGAAGCAGTAAAAGCTGTATTTGCATCATGGAATAATGCAAGAGCAATTGTATATAGAAGATTAAATGATATACCAGGTAGTTGGGGTACGGCTGTAAACGTTCAATGTATGGTATTTGGAAATATGGGAGATACTTCTGGAACAGGAGTTGCATTTACTAGAAACCCTGCAACTGGTGAGAAATTAATATTTGGCGAGTATTTGATAAATGCACAAGGTGAAGATGTTGTTGCTGGTATTAGAACACCACAACCAATAAGTAAGCTTGAAAGTGTAATGCCAGAAGTATACAAAGAATTTATGGAGTTAGCTCAAAAATTAGAAAATCATTACAAAGATATGCAAGATATGGAGTTTACTATTGAGCAAGGTAAATTGTACTTCTTACAAACAAGAAATGGTAAGAGAACAGCTCCAGCAGCTTTAAAAATAGCAGTTGAGTTAGTTGAAGAAGGAAAGCTATCCAAGGAAGAAGCTTTATTAAAAGTAGATCCAAAACAGCTTGATTCTTTACTTCATCCTGCTTTTGACCCTTCAGAATTGAAGAAAGCTACACCTATTGCTAAAGGATTACCAGCTTCTCCTGGCGCAGCTTGTGGTAAAATATATTTTACTGCAGAAGATGCTAAAGATCATCACGATGCAGGAGAAAAAGTTATTTTAGTTAGATTGGAAACTTCTCCAGAAGATATAGAAGGTATGGCTGCTGCAGAAGGTATATTAACAGTTAGAGGTGGAATGACTTCTCACGCTGCTGTTGTTGCTAGAGGTATGGGTAAGTGCTGTGTAGCTGGTTGTGGAGAGTTGAATGTAAATGAAAAAGCAAAAAGTTTTATCGTTGCAGATAAAACATATAAAGAAGGTGATTACATTTCTTTAGATGGCTCAAAAGGTAATGTATATGGAGAGGCAATTAAAACAGTGTCTCCTGAAATCACAGGATTTTTCGGAGTATTTATGAGCTGGGCTGATGAAATTAGAAAACTAAAAGTAAGAGCAAATGCGGATACACCTAAAGATGCTGCTCAAGCAGTAGAATTTGGAGCAGAAGGTATAGGATTATGTAGAACTGAGCATATGTTCTTTGATGAAAATAGAATTGCGGCTGTAAGAGAAATGATTGTTTCAAAAACAGTAGAACAAAGAAGAAGGGCATTAGAGAAATTATTACCTATGCAAAAACAAGATTTTGTGGGAATATATGAATCTATGCAAGAAAGACCTGTAACAGTTAGATTATTAGATCCACCATTGCATGAATTCTTACCTCAAGATGAAGAGGATATTAAAGAATTAGCTAAAGAAATGGGTTTAGGATTTGAAGAATTAAATATAACAATTAAATCTTTACATGAATTTAATCCAATGATGGGTCATAGAGGTTGCCGTTTGGCGGTTTCATATCCTGAAATGGCTGAAATGCAGACTAGAGCTATTATAGAAGCGGCTATTCAAGTTAAAAAAGATAAAGGTTATCATATAGTTCCTGAAATAATGATTCCTTTAGTTGGAGAAGTTAAGGAATTAAAATATGTAAAAGATATAGTTGTAAAAATAGCTGATGAAGTTATAAAATCTTCAGGCATTGAAATGAAGTATATGGTAGGTACTATGATAGAAATTCCAAGAGCTGCGTTAACAGCTGATCAAATAGCTGAAGAAGCTGAATTCTTCTCATTTGGAACAAATGATTTAACTCAAATGACATTTGGTTTCTCTAGAGATGATGCAGGGAAATTCTTGGGTGATTACTATGATAAGAAAATATATGAATCAGATCCATTCCAAAAACTTGATCAAACTGGTGTAGGACAGTTAGTAGAAATGGCCTGCACAAAAGGTAGAGAAAAGAGAGAAAACATTAAACTTGGTATTTGTGGTGAGCATGGTGGAGATCCTGCTTCAGTTGAATTCTGTCATAACATTGGATTAAGTTATGTTTCTTGTTCTCCATTTAGAGTTCCAATTGCTAGATTGGCAGCTGCACAAGCACAAGTGAAAAATAAAAAATAAAAGATAATAAGTAATAAATAAAGCAAGCACATTAAAGTGCTTGCTTTATATATTTAAAGTTGTATTAAATCTTTCTTCTATATAATTTCTCATCTCATTTATAAAGTTAATTTGGTCATCAAGAGTAGCTGTAGACTTGTTTAGAATGCTTATGAAAGCTTTTTTGTTACAGTATCTTATATTTCTGTAATAATCTCTTGAAATCTTCCAATACTTTTGAGGGAAAGCAAGATAACCTAATAAATATTTGTATTCATCAAGAGATAGTTCTCTTATTGATTCATATTCGCTTATAGTTTCTTTGAATAATTTGAAATTCCAATTAGTACCTTCTCTTTTCAAATATCTTCTATAAAAATATGAAAGATCATGTACAGAGAAATCCATTCTACATTTATCAAAATCAATAACCCAAATATCGTTATAATTATCAAATATAATATTCTTATTTACATAATCCATATGACATAAAGAAGTATTTAAATTATCTTCATTAACAGAAGATAAGGATAAACATGATTTTTTAGCTAGACTGATAGATTGACTGAAGTATTCTAGATATAATTTTGAAAAGGAATCCTTATATTTAAAAGCATATTTAGAATTTAAAATTAATCTATCAAAATGTGTATTTATTGAAGAATATAAATTATTATAGCCTACTCTATTTGAACTGCCTTCAATGGGATAAAAAGATGAACTTGCGTTATGTAACAAGCCAAGATTTAAACTAGCTTTCTTTACATTATCGATATTATCATATTCACACTTTTCACCTTCAATCCAAGGTGTTAAAATAAATAGCATATCATTATAGGTAGCAAATTTATTTTTATCATTAGATGGTAAAATTCTTGGTACATGAATATCATATCTATAAAGCCATTCAATTGCAGAGTATACGAAAAGTAAATTTTCTTTATCAAAATAAACTTTTTTAAGACAATAAGTATCCTCTTCATGAACTACCTTATATACAGCTCTTTGCTTATCGGTATTCTTGAATTTTACTTTAAAAATTTCAGATTCTTCTAAATTAAAGTGAGGTAGTACATTATTTCTAATATTCTCCTCAGCAAAAATATCGTTATTAGGATGTTGGTTGTTATCCATAGTAACCCCTCCTTTAAACTCCTTAATATAATCATATTAATAGGTGGTTTATAATATACATCTATTCCATAAAGGATTTTATTATTTTTTGTAGAAATAATATAGGTATAGTAATCTATTGAGGAGGAAGTTAATGCAATCTGTCAGAGAAAATATAGAAGATAATGAAAGAAAAACATTATGTAAGTATGCATCTTTTGCAAGTGAATCTAAGGGAAGAGGGGTAGAGGAAGAGAAAGATGAAATTAGGACAGATTATATGCTTGACAGAGATAGAATTATACATAGTAAATCATTTAGAAGATTAAAGCATAAAACTCAAGTATATATTAAAACCTGGGGAGATCATTATCGTACAAGACTTACTCATACCTTAGAAGTTTCACAGATAGGTAAAACGATAGGTAAAGGAATTGGTTTGAATGAAGATTTAATTGAGGCAATTGCACTTGGGCATGATATTGGTCACGTACCTTTTGCACACAATGGAGAAGAAGTCTTAGATAAATTAAAGCCAGGTGGTTTCAGACATAATCTTAATAGTGTCAGAGTTTTAACTGAGATAGAGAAAAATGGAAAGGGACTTAATCTTACAAAAGAGGTGCTTGATGGTATAGAACATCATAGTGGATTTTCGGGAAAAACTAAAAAAGCTTCTACTTTAGAAGGGCAAGTAGTTAGATTTAGCGATAAAATAGCCTATGTAAATCATGATATTGATGATTCCATAAGAGCTGGATTGTTAAACCAGGAGGATATACCTAAAGACTTACTGTTGATATTAGGGAATACTCATGGAGAAAGAATAAATACTCTTGTAAAAGATTGTATATATAATACATTATCTAATTTAGAAAAAAATATAATTGAAGTTTCTCTTAGTGAAGAGATAAATTATGCTCTTGTAGAATTGAGGGCATTTATGTTTAAAAAAATATATAAAGGACCTATTTTAAAGAAAGAAAGATTAAAAGCTAAGTTTGTTTTAGAAAGAGTATTTGAATATTTTATAGAGCATCCTGATAAAATGCCGAACTTTTATCAAAATATAGCTAAAAAGGAAGGATTATATGTTGGAGTTACCGATTATATTTCCGGCATGAGTGATGACTACTGCCTTTACCTTTTTAATGAATGTTATGTGCCTAAATTAGTTATATACTAATAAAAGAATAAAATTACAAAATAAAGGAAAGATATATTAGGAAGTAAATTAAAATAAAAAAAATAAAGGAAAAATTATTATTTTAAAGAATATATATATATATACAAGTAAGTATAAAAAATTTAAAAAATTTAGAGGATATTCAATTAATTTGTCGAATGATTTTAAGAGTCGGCAAAAAAAGATGTATAGGGTATATTTTTAGAGACATAAATATATAGTCTAACAATAAAAAAATATGGAAAATAGTAGGTGAGAAAACTTTTTTGTTTAGTGAAGAAATTATTCAAAGAGTAAAGGATGAAAATGACATAGTTGATGTGATTTCAGAAAAAGTAAGATTAAAGAAATCAGGTACAAATTATTTTGGGCTATGCCCATTTCACAATGAAAAATCACCTTCTTTTAGTGTTTCAAGAGATAAGCAGATATTTAAATGTTTTGGATGTGGTGAAGCTGGAAATGTAATTTCTTTTGTGATGAAGATATATAGTCTGAATTTTCAAGAAGCTATTAAGTTTTTAGCAGAGAGAGCAAAGATAGATGTGCTACCACACAATGAGAAAAATGATAAAAAGATGAAGGAAATTGACCAAATTTATAAAATCAATGTTGAAGCAGCTAGGTATTATTTTTCTAATCTTAGAAGAAATAAACAGGCACTTCATTATTTAAGTGAAAGAGGTTTATCTCCTAAGATAATTAATAAATATGGTATAGGATATGCTTTGCCGGGATGGAATAATCTACAAAAACACTTAAAAGCTAAAGGATATTCTGATCTTGATATGGTAAAAGCAGGATTACTGTCTAAAGGTAAAAATGATTCTCTTTATGATCGATTTAGAAATAGAATTATTTATCCAGTATTTGATTATAAGGGGAAAGTTATAGGCTTTGGAGGTAGAGTTTTAGATGATTCTAAACCGAAGTATCTTAATTCTCCTGAGACGATGGTTTTTAAAAAAGGAACTAATTTGTATGGATTAAACTTTGCATTAAAAGATAGAGATAATAGTAATAAATCAGTAATAATGGTAGAAGGATATATGGATTGTATTTCTTTAAGTCAGTATGGGATTACAAATGTTGTTGCTTCGCTTGGTACTGCATTAACACAAGGGCAAGCAAAATTATTAAAGAGATATTACGATAAAGTTATTATTTCATATGATGCCGATTTGGCTGGACAAAATGCGGCTATGAGAGGGTTATCTATCTTAGGCAAGGAAGGTTTTGATATTAGGGTATTGGATATTCCAGATGGAAAAGATCCAGATGAGTTTATTGGAAAACATGGGAAAGATCAATTTATTGAGTTAATTACGAATGCATTACCTTTGGTTGAATATAAAGTAAAAAAAGTATCAAAAGATGTAGATTTGAAGGATAATAACAGCATTACAAAATACATCAATAATGTAGCAGAAATAATTGTGCCTTTGAATCCTGTTGAACAGAACATATATATAAAGAGAATTTCTGAAGAAATAGGAGTGAGAGAAGAAGCAATTTATGAATTAATTAAGGGAAAAAGAAACATAAATAATAAATATAGAGAAAATAAGAATAATTCTATAGATTTTGGACGAAAATTACATGTAGAACCTGCTTGTATTAAAGTAGAGAGACAATTACTTAAGTTCTTGATTGAGAATTTAAATTATACTGATTCAATTTATGGTTTTTTAAGTGAAAGTGATTTAATACTAGAAAGTCATAAAAAAATATATAATCTTATTTGTAGCAATTCTAATATAGATAGAAAAGAAATCATAAAGCATATTGAAGCTAAATGTACAGATGAAGAAGAAATAAAAGAATGGGCACTTATACAAGAATGCAATTTGATTATAGCAGATGATGATTACAATAAGGTCTTAAAGGACTACATATATGAAATAAAAAAATTTAAACTAGAGGAGTCAAAGAAAATTATTATGAATCAAATTAAAAAACTTGAAAAAGAAGGTTTGTTTGATGAATCTTTAGAATTAGTTAAACAACTTGAGGAAATACAGAAAAAAATTATTGAACTAGATAAGAGTGAAAGGAGGTAAATTGATGGCTGTTAATAATAAGAAAGAAGCATCAAAAAAAGAGGGCTCTTCAAATGAAGTGATTGAATTTTCAAAAGAAAACAAAATGAAGATTGTAAAAAATCTTATGAATAAGGCAAATAAAAGTGGGTCTTTAACTTACAAAGAAATTATGGATGAACTAGCTTCTGTTGATTTATCCCCAAAACAAATTGAAGCTATTTATGAAGTTCTAGATTCTATGAACATAGAAGTTATTGGTGATGCTAAGGATTTAGAAGATGATAGTGATAAGGATAAAGACAAAGAAAAAGAAG
>DAOUPR010000182.1 GCA_030626065.1 Clostridium sp.
ACTTATTATACAGGCTACTTTTTTATTACTAAAGTTAATTTTCTTTAAAGCTGCCACAGATAAGGCACCTGCATTCTCTGCAACTATCTTGTGTTTTTCTATTAGTAGTAGAAATGCTTCCATTATGTCGTAATCAGAAACAGTTACTATTTCGTCAACATATTCTTTAATAATGTTAAAAGGTAAATCGCCTGGTTTTTTAACAGCAACTCCTTCAGCAATTGTTTTTACTTTTTCAAGGTGGACAATTGAGTTACATTCAACGGATTGTTTCATAGCTTTAGCACCATCTGGTTCTACTCCAATTATTTTTATGGAAGGCTTTAAACATTTAGCAGCAAAAGCTACACCACTTATTAAGCCACCACCACCGATCGGGGCAATAATGCAATCTATGTCATCTAGGTCTTGTAAAATTTCACCAGAGATAGTACCCTGGCCAGCAATGACCTCTTTGTCATCAAAAGGATGTACGAATACTAGGTCATTTTCATTTTGCAGTCGCACGGCTTCAGTATAAGCTTCATCATAACAAGTTCCGTGAAGAATTACATTAGCACCGTAACTTTTAGTTGCAGAGACTTTGATAAGTGGAGTGGTTTTGGGCATAACTATTGTTGCTTTTACTCCTAACATTGATGCTGCATAAGCAACACCTTGAGAGTGATTTCCGGCAGAAGAAGCTATGACACCTTTCTTTTTTTCTTCTTTACTTAGTGTACATATTTTATTGTAAGCTCCTCTTATTTTGAAAGAACCTGTTACTTGTAAATTTTCAGGTTTTAGATATATTTCATTACTAGTTTCTTTAGAAAAAATAGGTGAATAAATTAAATTTGTTTTTATGGTTGTACCTTTTAAATTTTCAGTTGCAGCTTCAATATCTTTGTAAGAAATAAGCTCTTGATTATTTTCTAACCCTAAATTTGATTGCAAATTGTAGCCCCCTTAAATATATTTATAAATATATAAATTCAATAATAGCACTAGAAAAGTACATCTTCAATCATATATATTGTTTATATTTTTAGATAGAATATAAGTTTATTGCCAAATAGAATATATTATAATAATCTTGTTTTATTAGGGAAAAAGCAAACCTTTACATATTAAAATAACAGCATAAAAAAATATAAGCTTTTTTTGCTTACGTTTATTAGTTTTGGCTATATTTTAGAATATTGTTGATATTTATAAGGTTATTTAAATAATAAATAGCAATTAACAATTAAGGATGATTTCCTCATTCTTCGAAAATCTTTAAATTAATTAAAGGTTCTCTGAGGGACGAAGAGAATCATCTGCAATTGTGCATTGTAAATTGTGCATTTGTTTTTAAAGTATTGTGTATTGATCTAAAGAAGTGGCTCTTCAGCAATTATAAATCCAATTAGGCCAGGACCAGTGTGTACTCCTAAAACAGGACTGATTTGGCCGAAATTTATTGAAGTTATGTTTGGTAATGACTTCATCTTATCAAAAAGTGATTTTCCTTCAGATTCAGCACCTCCATGCATTATCCATATTTTAGCTTTAGAATTTTTCAGTCTTTCTTCTGCAATATCAAGTAATTTTTTTGTTGCATGTTTTTTACCACGGATTTTATCATATGTATAATATACTCCATCATCATTTATTGATATAATTGGTTTGATATTTAAAACACTGCCTAAAGTTCCTGAAACTTTACCAATTCTACCGCCCTTTATTAGATACTTTAATGTATCCACAACGTAAAAAACTGTTATTTTTTCTTTAATAGAAGGTAGTTTTTTTACTATTTCCTTATAGGATTTATTTTGTTTAATTAATTCTGCGCAAGCTAATACAAGTGCACCAGTACCGAGAGTTAGAGATTTAGAATCAAACACTGTACTTGTTAATTTAGTATGTTCATCAGCTATTAATTTAACGGAATTGTAAGTTCCGGATAGATTGGAACTTAAATGAATGCATATAGCATGTGTATATCCTTTATTCTCCAAGTTAGTAAAAAGAGTATCTATTTCTTGCAGCGATGGTAGAGAAGTGGTAGGTATTTCATTTTCAATATTGTCATAAACTTCTTGTGGGGAGATTTCAATTCTATCTAAGTATTCATTATTTTTATATATAATTTTTAGTGGAAGTATTTTAATATCATATTGTTCAATTTGAGCTTTTTCAAGATCACAGGTACTGTCTGTAATTAAGGCTATATTTTCCAACTTATATTCCTCCTATAAGTATAATTTTTTTGTTTGATGTAAACAACTATTTAAAGAGTAATAATATTTTAAAAATTATATTATTTTGTAATAGTATATATAGATAGTATTACAATAAAAACTATAATTATTTATTTTGCCATAGATTATGAAAAAAAAGCAATGAAAAAAGCCTACATTATTGATGTAGGCTTAATTAATATAATTACAAGTATAGTTATTATTAATTTGTTTTTTGTGGATAAACTTTTAGAGCTTCTTTAAGTATGTGCATAGATTTTCTTAAATCATTTTCATTTAATACGTAGGCAATTCTTACTTCATCAATTCCCATACCCGGGGTAGAATAGAATCCGAATGCTGGGGCCATCATTATAGTTTCACCATTTAGACTATAATCTGTTAAAAGCCATTTGACGAAATTTTCAGAATTATCAACAGGTAATTTTACCATTACATAGAAAGCGCCTTCAGGTTTTTTAGTGAAAACTCCATCTATTTTGTTAAGTTCATCTAATAGGATATCTCTGCGTTTTTTATATTCACTATTTACTTCATCTAAATAGTGTTTAGGTGTATTATTGTAAAGATATGTAGCTGCAATTTGTTCTACTACAGGAGCAGCTAATCTTGCTTGACAAAGTTTAAACATTAATTTCATAAATTCTTTATTTTTAGATAGAGCAAATCCTATTCTAGCACCGCAAGTACTGTATCGTTTTGAGATACTATCGATTATGAGGACTCTGTCTTGAACAGCTTCAATTGCACCAAAACTTAAATATTTAAAATCATCATATACAAATTCTCGATAAACTTCATCTGCAATAATAAAAATATCATTTTCTAAAGCTATTTCAGCAAGCATTTTAACTTCTTCTTCAGTATAAACGGTTCCAGTTGGATTGCCGGGATTAGAAATTAATATAGCTTTTGTTTTGTTTGTTATTAGCTTTTCTATTTCTTCTTTTTTTGGTAAATGAAAACCATCTTCTGCTTTGGTTTTTATTGAAACAGGTTTAATATCAAAAATTTGAAAATAGGTATTATAATTTGAGTAGTAAGGTTCTGTAACTAGTATTTCTTCGTCTTTATTAAATAGTGCCATTAAAGCAAACATATATGCTTCGGAACCGCCATTTGTAACTAGAATGTCCTCTTTATTAAAATCCATTCCTTTTTCATTGTAATACTTTGAGACAGCTTCTTTTAATTCATCAAGTCCACCAGAAGGCGCATATTTAACTACATCTGAGTGGTAGCTTTTTATTCCATTAAAAAATTCTTCAGGAGTTTTAATATCTGGTTGCCCCACGTTTAAGTGATATACTCTTATACCTCTTTTCTTTGCTTCATCAGAGAATGGAATAAGTTTTCTGATTGATGAAGGTTTTAAATTTAATATTTTGTCTGAAAATTTCATAGTAAGCCCCCTTTGTGATTAACATACAGATAAAAAATTATATATTAGTATTATAAACGTACAGATAAAAAATTATATATTAGTATTATATTAGAAAAGATAGTAGATAGCAAAACAATATTATGAAATTATTGGACAATTAAGTTAATCTTAAATATAATAAAACTAGACTGAATAAAAATTATAAATAGAAGGTGTTACAATGATAAAGTTATCAAGGAATGATTTGTGTTGGTGTGGAAGCGGACAAAAATATAAAAAATGTCATCTAGAATTAGACCAAAAACTTATAAAATTAAGTAAAGAAGGTTATCTAGTTCCGTCAAGGAGAGTATTATTAAATGCTAAGGATATAGAAGGGGTAAGAAAAGCTAGTAAAGTTACACATGATATACTCGATATAGTTGGAAATATTATTAAACCTGGTATTTCAACAGAAGAAATTAATACTTTAGTTCATAATACAACAATAGAAATGGGAGCAATTCCAGCCCCATTAAACTATTCGGGATTTCCTAAAAGTGTTTGTACATCAATTAATGAAGTAGTTTGTCATGGTATTCCAAATAAAGACAGAATATTAAAGGACGGAGATATAATAAATGTTGACGTAACTAGTATTTTAGATGGATATTATGGAGATGCGAGTAGAATGTACCTTGTTGGCAATGTGGACAAAAAAGGTAAAGAAATTATAGAAATTGCAAAAGAATGTTTATATAAAGGAATTGAGCAAGTGAAACCTTTTGCAACAGTTGGTGATATTGGATATGCTATTAATGAATATGCAGTATCAAAAGGGTATTCTGTTGTTAGAGAATATGGCGGACATGGAATAGGCAAGAAATTTCATGAAGATCCTTTTATTGATCATGTTGGAAGAAAAGGCGAAGGTATGGTACTTGTTCCAGGTATGGTCTTTACAATAGAACCAATGATTAATGAAGGAACTTTTAGGTGTAAAGTTCTTAAAGATAATTGGACAGCAGTAACGGCCGATGGAAAATTATCAGCACAATGGGAACACACACTTGTAGTTACAGAAACAGGATATGAGATACTTACTTAGAAGCAAATGCACAATGCATAATGCATAAAAGCGAATGCACAATGCACAATGCACAATTCACAATTTAGGATGAAATTTTTTAGCGGAGCTAAAAAATTCCTTTAACTTATTAAAAGATTAAAAGATTAAAAGATTAAAAGATTAAAAGACTATAAAGGCTAAAGGTTATGGAAATGTTAGTGTATTATTAATTAAATTAAAGATTTCTAGAATAAAAGGGGCAATTGATAGATTTGTGTGAAAACAAATTTATCAATTGCCTTTTCATTTTTTACTTTTGTGTTTTAATTTTGAATTTGTACTTAGTTTTGACTTTGACCTTGACCTTTATCTTGATTTTAATCTTGGTCTTGATATTGGTCTTAGTCTTGTATTTGTATTTGTCTTTGCTTTTGAATTTGATTGTGCATTGTGAATTGTGCATTGTGCATTGTATTTATGAAATTGCTTTAAAGTATCTAGTCTCAACATTATTCCAATCTATTAATTTCCACCAATTCTTAATATAATTAGCTCTTTTATTTTGATATTTCAAATAGTATGCATGTTCCCAAACATCGCATACTAACAATGGATAACCATCTATAATACTCCAGTTTTGATGTTTTTCGATTTGTATTATTTGAAGAGATTGTAACCCATTTGACCAAATCAGACATGCCCATCCTGAGCCTTCAACTTTTTCAGCTGAATTGATAAATTGATTTTTGAAATTATTATAATTTTCAAAATCACGATCAATACGACAGAGTAGTTCTCCATCTGGTTTTCTTTTACCATTGGGATTCATGTTTTGCCAATAGATTGTATGAAGAATATTACCAGAACCATTAAATGATAATTCTCGTTCCCAGTGCTTGATAAGTGAAAAATTTTTAGAGTCACGTAATCTAGAAAGTTCTTTAATTGCTTTATTTAAGCCAGCTACATAACTAGCGTGATGTTTGTCATGATGAATTCTTACTGTTTCTTCGTCAATGTAGGGTTCTAATGCGTCATATTCATAAGGGAGTTTAGGCAGTTTATAGTCCATAATATATATCCTTTCTTTTTTTGTAGGCTATGTTTTAAAATATTATTGATAATTAAACTATTGTATAAATGAAATAGTTTAGTTGAAATAATAATTAGCAATTAGCAATTAGCAATTAGCAATTAAGGATGATTTTCTTCTCAAAGGTCAGAAAATCTTTAATAAATTAAAGAATGAAAAGATTCTCGACGATAGGAGAGAATCATCCACAATTGAAAATTGCACATTGAAAATTGCTAATTGTTTATAAATAAAAACTGTTAAAATCAACAATATTTATTAATATCAACAACTCTATAAAATATAACTTTTTATAAAATAAATATATGTAAAAAAATACATTATATACTTTGGATTTTTATGCAGATTGAGGGGAAAATATTATTAATGAAAGGCTAAGTTTCAGAAAAGTGTTGATATAAAGAAGTTATGTTTTAGATAAGGTACTTATTTTGAATGATGAACAATGCACAATTAAGGATGATTTTCCTATAGCCCCCCTAATTAGACTGGACACGTTCACTCATTAATAATAAAATAAGATTATGAATTAG
>DAOUPR010000011.1 GCA_030626065.1 Clostridium sp.
CTTATTTTATTATTAATGAGTGAACGTGTCCAGTCTAATTAGGGGGGCTATAGGTTGTGCATTGTACATTGTGCATTAATATTTTAATACCTAATCCCCATAAACTTTAAGATGCTCTATCTTCTTTGTTTGACTGGCAAATATCATAGCTTCAACTTTTATACCTTCATAATTTTGAAGATAATTTATGTACACTTTTTTATCAATAGCTCCAATACTAATAATAAAACTGATTATATCTCCTTGAATTTCCTCTTTATAAATTTCATTTATTTCCACATATATATTCTTCACATCAAAATTAGAACTTATCCTTATTAATTGGTTACTAATATTTCTCTTAATATATTGAAGTTTTAATTTTTTACCTTTCCCCCTGCATGCAAGACAATTATCTTCAAGATACTCATAGATTGTCTTCCCTCTTTTTTTTCTAGCTATTTGAACTAAATTCAAACTAGTCGGGAAATAAACCAAAGTTTTTTTCTTATCATTTTTAAATCCATTTTTCAATACCTGAACAATTCTACTTGACTCTTCTTTAGTTTGATTTTCCACAAAATCAATTATTATGATTCCCCCTAAATTTCTAAGCATTATTTGTTTAGGGATTTCCTCTGCTGCTTCTATGTTAGTTTGAATAGCTACTTCACCAATATTTTTCCCGCTTATATTTGATGCTGTATTTACATCTATTACATACATAGCTTCTGTTTTCTGTATTACAATATTTCCTCCAGATTTCAAAATAACTTTTTCATGCCTTAATGAAAGTATTTCTTTATCAATATTATAATAACTAAGCAAGTCTTCTTGTTCTCTATATTCTATTAATTCAAAATCTAAATCTCCTTTATTCAAAGAAAAATCTTCAATAACTCGATAATCATCTTCATTATTAGTAACAAGCCTATTTGTACTACTAGTAAGGATATCTTTTATTATTCTTCCAATTATCCCTCCACCATCGTATACAACTCCTGGCTTCAATTTATATTTAGCTTCTTTAATAATCTCACAATACTTATTATATAAACTATTAATTTCTTCATTAATTACTGCAATATCAACATTAATAGCATTAGTTCTTATCATAACTCCAACATCATCAGACTTATGTATATTTTCCTGAATATATTTTTTAAATATATTTTGTTCAGCCAAATTCTTGGAAAATTTCACACCTCTTGAATTACACAATAAAACAGCATATCTTCCTGCTATCGTCACATCTGATGTAACTTTAGGGCCCTTATCCCCATCTCTTTCTTTCATTACTTCAACTAAGAGAGAGCTTCCTTTTTTAAAACTATCATACTTTTTTTTCTTAATATTCATATAGGCTTTTTTTTCAAACCCAATATCTATAAATATGCATGCTGCTGAGGGTAGAATTTCTTTGATAACTCCTAAATATATCTTTCCTGGAGTAGGTTCATCTTTATCCTCCTCAAAGAACACCTCTTCTAACTTATTATCTTTCTTTATTGCAATGGTTAATAATTCATTTTCTCTTTCAATATATATTTCTTCCAAAACATCACCTTCATTCCTATGTTCAATAACTTATGTTAAACTAATCAAATTCAAATCCATCTTCCAACATATGATATAAAATTTCAATCAATAACCTAGAATCTTCTAGAGCGTAATGTCTAGTTCTAATATCAATATTTAGCATATTTAAAACTTTATCTAAAGATATGGTATGCTTATACTTATAAAATTGCATAAAACTTTCTGATAAATCAATATAATCATCATATAAGAACGGCATTTTCAATCCATATTCTTCACAAATATTTTTCAAAACATTATAATCGCCTTTACCCCAAGTAATTATCTTTGTTTCTGTCTGTACATAATGATCCGTAAGATATTTTAACGCTTCTGCAAGTTCAATTCCTTTCAGAATTTTCTCCTTTGTAAATCTTTCAGATGCAATAATTCTATTCTCTTTATCCATATATTTAATAAAATATTTAGGCTTTATAATAGCATTATATTCTAATTCTCCATGTTCAGATTTGTAAACTGCTCCTATTTCAACTATCTCTTGTATATATCTCTTGGCTTTATTTTTTACAATTTTTGTAGATGCAAATTCAAAATCAATTCCTAAAATATCATATTGCACATATATTAACTCCTCAGCCTTTCTAAAATAAAAGCCCATAATTTTGCCATCCCCTATATAAGTATGCGTTATGATTTTTTCTAAAGTACAGAGTGTCCAGTTCAACTATTAGTTTATTAATGTACAAAGCTTGTTAAGTCGTCGAATTTTCGAACAACTATAAATTAAATTTCACTTCGGAAACTCAATATAATCATTATACATTAAAAAGATTTATTAATAAATAAAGAGATTCCTTAGCATAGCTAAAAAATCTCCTCTATATGTTTTTTTATCAACTACAGCTTTTTATAATCCTTTAAAGAAACTATCCAAAGGAAGTAGTTTTCCCTTATTATTAAAAGCATATATTTCTTTTCTATATATCTCTACAAAACTATCTTCAACAGCATTAGATGTATTGTTCTGAATAAACTCACTCATCAACTTAGGGGATAAATTTTCTCTACTCCCACAAGAAATTAAAGCATCTATAGTAATCATACTTTTCCCTATCTTGTAATTAAAATCTCTTATTAACCCCTTTATATCAACTTCTTTAACACCTTTTTTACTTCTTTTTTCAGTATTCCACTCTTTTTTTTCTAATAGTTCTTGTAATTCTGACTCTAATACATCAGTATTTTCGTATTTGATTTTTATTCTATAGTTAGCAGCATCTATAGCAGCCATAGCCTGTGGTGCCTTTTTACTATTTTCTTTATTCTTTATAAGTACTGCTTCTAAAAATTTTATATCTTTAGTAGAAGTACTATTTAATTTATTTATCAATTCTTCTTCATTAACTTCTTCCACCATATTCAAATCTAAATAATCGCCTACTGAGTACATACCAACCGACAAAGGTTGTGCAATTGACATTTGAATATGAGGATTAAACCCATGAGAATACTCAACAGGAATTTCAGATCTCCTAATAATTCTATGTATAGCTCTCATCAACTCTAAATGTGAAATAAACTTTATATCCTTCTCTTTGGTAAACTTAATCAAATAACGCATTTTCAAAGCACTCTCCACTATTAAATTTTTCATTTCCCCTAATACCACAGCTATTACAAGCTACTCTACAATCAGGAGTAAGCTCTGCTTTCTTTGCTCTTTCATTCTCATTAATCAAAAATCCCTTTGTAACTCCTATATCAATGAAATCCCATGGAAGAATCTCACTATACTCTCTATTTCTAGTTGCATAAAAATCAGGATCAACTCCTAATTCTTCAAAAGCATTCATCCAAGCATCTAATTTAAAATGCTCACCCCAACCATCAAATTTTGCTCCATTCTCAAAAGCTTTAATGATAACATCACAAAGTCTTCTGTCTCCTCTTGCAAAAACAGCTTCAAGATAGCTTACAGGAGATTCATGCCAATTATACGTTATAGTTTTACTCTTGATTTTTTTTCTAATAATCCTTATTTTTTCTTTAACAGCACCCATATTTTCTTGCCCTACCCATTGAAATGGTGTGAATGGTTTCGGTACAAAAATAGCAGTACTAAGCGTTACTTTCGGTCTCTTCTTTCTCATTTCTTTAGGCGTTTTATAGTATTCCTCAATAACTTTTTCTCCTAGTGTAGCAATACCTTCAATATCTTCAACCTTTTCATAAGGAAGTCCTATCATAAAATAAAGTTTTATTGTAGACCAACCCAATTGGAATGCACTCTTAACTGATCTCATCAAATCTTCTTCTGTAACACCTTTATTAATTATATCTCTCATTCTTTGAGAACCTGCTTCTGGTGCAAAAGTTAACCCAGATTTTCTTACCTTTTGAATTTCATTTATCAATTCAACTGAAAAAGAATCTATTCTTATAGATGGTAGAGAAACCCCAACCTTTTGTTCTTCATATTTTTCTATAAGATCCATAACTAATTTATCAATTTCTGAGTAATCACAAATACTTAATGATATTAAAGAAATCTCATCATGACCTGTTTTTTTAAGTAAGCCTTCTGCTTGTTTAATTATCGTTTCCTTCTTCTTTTCTCTAACCGGCCTATAAATCATTCCTGCTTGACAGAATCTACATCCCCTAGTACATCCTCTAAAGGTCTCTAAAGTAACTCTATCATGCACTACTTCGTTGTAAGGTAGAATTAATGTCTCAGGATAGTCTATTTCATCTACATTATATACAATAGCTTTAGTTACTTTATTTGGTACATCATCATAGATACCTTTGAATTCTTTTATTGTATTATCTTCATTGTACTCAACTTCATAAAGTGAAGGTACATAAATTCCACGTATTTTTGTAGCTTTTCTTAAAAAGTCCTTCTTTAAAAGTCCTTCTTTTTTACATTTCTTATATAAATCCAATAATTCCCCTAATTGTTCTTCGCTTTCTCCTAATGCAAATAAATCCGCTATATCATAGATAGGTTCTGGATTATATGCACAAGGTCCACCACAAATAACTATTGGGTCTTCCTCTCTTCTTTCACTTGCTCTTAAAGGAATATTTCCTAGTTGCAACATATTAAGTATGTTTGTATAACTCATTTCGTATTGAAGAGTAAAACCTAGAAAATCAAACTCATCAATTGCATCTTTTGTTTCAAGTGAGAATAGCGGTATACTATTTTCCCTCATCAGTTTCTCCATATCTGAATATGGAGCAAAAACTCTTTCACAATAAGTGTCTTCTCTCTTATTCAATATATGATACAGTATTTTTGTTCCTAAATGGGACATTCCAACCTCATATACATCTGGAAAACAAAAGGCAAATCTAATATCTACATTTTCTTTATTTTTTACTACAGCATTTAATTCTCTACCTATATATCTAGCCGGTTTTTCAACTTTATATAGAATATCATCTGATAATTTAATCATTTCTTTCCTCCTAAGTGTACTAACAAAAACTATTTTATCACAATGAATTCAAAAGTAAATACTTTAACTGTAGAGTTTCCTATTCAACTATTAATTATCCGCCCAATCTTCCCACTCCTCAATTGACTTTTCTGTGAGTTTATTAATCGCTCTTGCTTCATCATTGTATCTTTTAATACCAATATATTCTTCTATAGAAATATTACCATATAACTTCAAAGCTTTAATTACCTCTGCTTCATATATAGTACCTACATATTCCATATCGTCATTTAGTACTAAAAAAATATTGTATTTATTTTTATCAACTACACTCAACAATTTTAAAAGATCCCAATTATAGTTTACTGATAACTGTCTATTTTCCATATATCCTCTATCCAAAAATTTCAATCTTTTTTTTACTATATCACTCATAATTACGTATACAATCCTCTCCTTTTCTTTATAAGTTGAAAACAAAATAAAAATTGCCATAATTAATATACTAAAATTAATTTTGCTGAAAATAGCAGTCAAAATAAATATAATAAATACACTTATCCCAGAAACAACGCTTATTTTTACAGCAATCTTATTTGCTCTTTTGTATATCGTCCTTGTCTGTAATATATCTCTAACTATTCTCCCTCCATCTAATGGGAATGCTGGTATAAGATTGAAGATACCCAAAGCAAAATTAGATAAATAAATATCTTTAATAAGTTGCCCATCTATTGAAAAAATTTTTGCTCCCCCGAAAAAAATCACTCCACATAAAAGATTAAAAATTGGCCCTGCAATGGAAATCACAAAATCTTCAAAAGGCTCTGCATCATTTAAATCTTTTAAATTCAGAACAGTTCCCATTGGCAAAATTTCAATGTAATATCCCTTAAAATGCATTTTTTTAGCAACAAAATAATGTACTAGTTCATGTAAAAATACAAATATAAGAGATATTAATATACTTCCTTTTAGTCCAATCAAAATTAAAAGTATTACATACAAAAAAAATAATTTACTTATCTTGACCACATAAAAACCCCCGATGCCTTACTTCTTCAGTCTAAGCAACTTGTTAGGTTTCTCTTTTGCCCCATATAGAAAATTTCAAACTCCATTGTAGAATTTTCTCCTGGCTCCCCAGCATCTCCTATTTCAGTGCCAGTCTTAACTTTTTTACCTTCTTTAACATAAACATTTTTCAAGTTTGAATACCTAGTTTCTATTCCATATCCATGATCAATAACAACAGTATTGACTTTATTCCCTTGATTGTTTATTTCTTTTACAACCCCGCTACTACTAGCTAAAATGGTTTTAAAATCATCCAATTTGTATACTAACGAATCGTTTTCTTTATCAAGTTTAGATTCAGAATCTAAAGGTTGATTAAAATTTTCATCTATTTTTTGTTTGATAGTATCTTCATTGAATACATTAGAATTAAAAACATCCAGTATTTCCTCAATTTTTTCTGTTACAGCACTTCCATAACTACTTCCCTTTACATCACTATAAAGTTCTTCATAATCAAAATTCTTCCCTAGTAGTTCTTTGGAATAGTTATAAAAAGCTATAGTTCGAGGTGTTTGTATAAACTTAGAACTAAGAACAATTATGGCTAGAATTAAAGTCCCTGCAAATTCTTGAATTAACCTTCTTCCAATTCTATTTCCATTACTGTTCTTTTGTTGTTTAATATTCCCATTAGTACTTCCTCTAACTAAATTTCTATAGTAATCTTCATATTCATTATTATAGCTCCTCATAATTTCCCCCTACTTGTAATTACTATTATATTTATATTAAAAATAATATGATTTATTACAAATCGAGACAATCCTAGATCAATGCACAATGCACAATTTGAGGATGATTCTCCTCATTCTTCGAAGAATCTTTAATTATTAAATTAATCGGAAAATTTTCAGTAGCGAAATCATCCTTCCCTCAACAAATTTAAGAAACAAATAAACAACTAATTCACCTTAATATCTTCTATAATCAAATAATTTAAGTTTTTCTATTTTTTTATTTAACACAAAAAAACTATACTCTCTTATAAAATCAAATGATTATCATAATAACAAATACAACAAAAAACAATAGGATAACTTTAAATTTCTAGTTATCCTATTGCTCTATTTAATATATTATTCTTTTAATCTTTGGCAACGTTTTAGAAGATTGTTGATATTTATATTATTGTTTTTCAGATAAAGTTTTACTTTAATAACAGTATGAAGTTAAGTATGATTCTGCTACGCAAAATCGGCTATTTAATTAAAAGATTTCCAAAGAATGAGGAAATCCTCCATCATTTCACACTTCGCTCTTCACATTTCACACTATTAATAAAACAATATTATATGAATCAACAACCCTTTATATCATAGCCTTATCTTTTATCATTTAATTGCTAATTGCTAATTGCTAATTGCTAATTGCTAATTATATTTTATCTTTTGATTGTGCATTGTGCATTGTGCATTGTGCATTGCTCTCCTAGTATCTTTTTGTCATTAAAGCTTTAACAAATACTTCAGCAGAACCAATATTAGTAGCAAGCGGAACATGGTGTACATCACATATTCTTAGTAAGGCTGACACATCAGGTTCGTGAGGTTGTGCAGTTAACGGATCTCTTAAAAAGAATATCATATCCATGTTACCAGTTGCAACCAATGCACCTATCTGTTGGTCGCCACCTAATGGACCTGATTTAAATCTATGTATTTCGAGTCCCGTACTCTCCATTAAAAGCTTACCAGTTGTTCCTGTAGCAAAAAGTTTGTGATTTTCAAATACATTTTTATATCTTACAACAAATTCAATTAATTCTTTCTTTCTACCGTCATGTGCAACTAATGCAATATTCAAATTTCAATCCCCCTAAAACACTATTTTTTTCTTCCTCATCCCAATATTCAACACTATGGCAACACCTATAAAATTTGATAAAAGTGAACTTCCTCCATAACTCATAAATGGTAATGTTATCCCGGTAATAGGCATAATTCCTATAGTCATCCCTATGTTTTGTAAAATTGAAAATATAAAAGTAGAACATACCCCAATAGTAACAACAGCACCAAAAATATCCTTTGAATTCTTAGCAATATTTATCATCCTGAAAATCAAAAACCCATAGACTATCAAAAATATCATAGCCCCCACGAATCCCCACTCAAGGCACACTGCTGCAAAAATGAAATCAGTAAATGCTTCTGGTATTGAACTCACACGAGATTGATCTTTATATTCTTGCGAAAATATATTAAAACTCTCTCCATTATTGATTAAGTCTCCCATATGCTCGCCAATTTCGCCATAAACTTGCCCAGAACCTATTCCTATTATTGACTGGTTAAGCTGCCATCCAAAAGTCATAGAATATTCGTCTGGATTAAGAAAAGAAGTTAATCTTCCTTTCCAATATTCAGGCATAATACCTGAATTCCAAATAACTGCTATAAGTATAACTATTGACAAAAGCCCGCCAATAATTACTCTCATATCAAAGCCGAAAGTAAAAAATATTCCAAGTACTATAAAAAAGCATACCATAGTCATACCCATATCAGGTTGAATAACTATTAACCCCATAGGTAATATAGCGTAAAAAGCTAATTTAAAAAAGTTTGCAGGTTCATTTATCTTACCCTTCATTTTTTGAAGCAATGAAGCAATCATAAGTATCATTCCAAGTTTTGCAAACTCTGAGGGTTGAATAGCTCTGCTCCCAATTTCAATCCATGCTTGAGCTCCTTTTTTCGTACTCCCAAGCACAAAATCATTAAGAACCAATAGAATTATTCCTGCCCAGTAAATAAAAGGCGCTAAATTCATAAATCGGCTATAATCTATAAGTAATACACCGTAAACTACGGCTAAAGATAATAATAGCCAAGTAAACTGAAGCTTGGAATAATGAGTACTCGATGCAATTCCAATATTAACACACCCAAAACAAACAATAATTATTGAAGTAATTATTAATCCATAGTCCAGTTCTTTAAGTAATTTTCTGTTTATCATAAGCTTTTCTAGCACATTCATCCCTCCATACAAAATAAATTATACCATACAAAAAGGGATTAAAATATTAACTTTTTTTTATATTTAATTGTTGCCTCATTATTTCATGTTTTTTATTGGAATATTTGCAATCAAAGCAGGATAGGAGCCTTCAATTTCATCTGTACTAGTTAAACTCACTTCGACTTCACTATCATCTATTTCCACATATTTCTCAATAACTTTAAGTATGTCTGTTTTCATCATTTCAATTAAAGCTGGTGAAACTTTTGCTCTATCATGTATTAAAATAAGCTTTAATCTATCTTTTGCTAAATCTTTAGACGACTTAGTATTAAATACTTTTAATAAGTCCATATTATCCTCCTATTTTAGTTTAAATATTTTTTTAATAGTTGCTGAAAAAGAAGAATCATTAGTTTGAAGAGATAGATATGGTACTTCCTCTCCTCGAATTCTCTTTGCAATATTATTAAATGCTTTTCCTGAAATAGCTTTATCGTGTAAAACAACTGGTTCTCCTTTATTAGTAGCTATAGTTATTTCTTCATCTGCTGGAACAATTCCAATTAATTTAATAGCTAAACTATCAATTATATCTGATACATCTAGCATATCGCCTCTTTTTACCATTTTGTAGTCCAATCTATTAACTATAAGTTGATGATCCTCAATTCCTTTTGAATCGAGCTTTCCTATAACTCTATCAGCATCTCTAACAGAAGTTACTTCTGGATTTACTACAATCAAAGCTCTATCTGCAGCCACAACTGAACTTTCAAAACCTTGTTCTATTCCTGCCGGGCTATCAATTATTACATAATCAAATTCTTTCTTAAGTTCTTTTACGATATTCCCCATTTCTTCAACTTTAACATCAGTCTTATCTCTTGTTTGTGCTGTGGGTAAAAGAAAAAGTTCTTTAATTCTCTTATCCCTTATTAATGCTTGATTTAATCTACATCTTCCTTCAATCACATCTACAAGAGTAAATACTATTCTATTTTCAAGTCCCATTAATACATCTAAATTTCTAAGTCCAGTATCACCATCTATTACTACAACTTTTTTCCCTAAATTTGCTAGTGCAGTTCCTATATTAGCTGCCGTAGTTGTTTTACCAACTCCACCTTTTCCCGATGTTACTACTATAGCTTCACTCATCACTATACCTCCATTTATATGAATTTATTTACTGAATATGGCTCTACCACAATCGTTGACCCTTTTATTCTCGCTATTTCTGGATAATTTGGTTTTTCTCCCTCTGGAGCCCTTGTCATAATATTTGCTATTTGAAGCAAAGCAGGTTCTAACCTAAAAGAAGTTATAATAGCTCTCTTATTCCCAGTATATCCTGCATGTACATTACCTCTAATACTTCCAAAAACCATGATATTACCTGCTGCATATATCTCTGACCCAGGGTTTACATCACCAATTATAACTATATTTCCTGAATATTCTATAATCTGACCACTTCTTACAGTTTTTCTTATAAATTTAGTTCTTCCCTCATAAATACCTGTAAATACCTTTTTTGTATCTTCTTCTGTATTTTCGAATACACATTCTTTTATGAAAAATTCCTGGAATAACATATTCTTTATCTTTGCTACTCCTTTTTCATTTATTTGAGACAGTTGCGTTTCAACTATAATAGAAGCTCCTTTATAGAATTTATTACTTTTATCTAATCTTTCCCATAACATTTGTAGAGCATGATCAAAGTCTTTAAATTTATTTATATTAATAATAATTTTAATACCTTCTTTATTTCCTTTAATAATTAATCCGTCATCTTTCATAGCATACCCCCATAGTTATCTATTTTATATATTTCAACAATTTTGAATAAAATCCTTCAAAATATTTAAATTTATTTAAAGAAAAATTAAATAAGGGAACAATTCAATGCACAATGCACAATGTACAATGCACAATTATTGATGATTTTCTTCCCTTTGGTCAGAAACTCTTTAATTTAATTAAATAATCCATTAACCAAATAAACCATTAAAACAAAGCAATCACTATCACTAAGTAATTCTATCTTGAACATTATACTTCATTGAAAAAAGAACCAAAATATGGTTCTTTTCATAAACTAATGCGTTATGTTTTTATTGAGAAACATTAGTTTCCAAGTTACTATCTTCTGTTTCATTTTGTGCAGCCTCTTCTTCTATTTGATCTGTAACTACCGTTTCAGGTTGTTCTGTACTTTCTAAACTAGCATTAGCATCTTCTACATTAGTTACGTATTGAGGAACATAATTGGGATAATTAGTTTTTAGCTCTTCTTTAAAGTATTCTTCGTAGACAGCCCTTGCTACTCCCGCTATTTCTCCACCGTGACCACCATCGAATACAGCAACACAAACAGCAATTTCTGGATTATCATATGGAGCAAATCCCATATAAACACCATATGCTGTCCTCCCAATCTTCTCTTGATATGATGCAAAAGTAGCTGATCCTGTTTTGCCTGCTGAAGCAATTGGGAACCCTTTAAATGCACTATATGCTGTCCCTGAAGGATTATCTACAACTAGCTTCATCCCTGCTTTTACTGTATTTAAAGTAGACTCACTTATATCAATTGTATTAATAATTTCCGGTGTATAATCTTTTACAATATTCCCATCTGAATCAATTATTTTATCTACTATGTTAGCACTATACCTAGTTCCTCCATTAGCAAGTGTTGCTGTGTACATTGCTATTTGAAGTGGTGTGAATTGGTTGATACCTTGACCAATGGATGCACTGATTAAGTTTGCTGCTCCATTAATTTCTCCTATTGCTGACCCTAGAGCCAACTCTACAGCCTTTGCCACGTTTTCTATTTGGCTTTCAATTTCATCTTCTCCATAATTATCCCTAATTTCTTCATCAATATCAATAAGTTTCCTTAGCATATCTTTAAAATCTTTTGCAGCTTTACCGTTCTTCGTGCTAATTTCCTTCTTACTTAAATCAATATAATTCTTCTGCATACTTTCACTTATAAATTCTTTGATTATTTGTTTTTGATCTATTATTTCTTCATTATCATTGCTATCAACATTAAGATTAATAGGCTTATAATAAGGTTCTAATGTTTTATCATTGGTTCCATTAACAAAATAATAATTATAAAGAGAATCCATATATAAAGCAGTTTTAATTCTTTTATTACTTTCATAATTATAAACTTGACCAAATTTCTCTGCAATTTCTATTCCTGTATAAGGGTCTTCTGTTTGAGGAACACCTAATCCAAATTGCCAAGCATAGCTCGCTATTGAATCAAATCCACCATTCAATAATTCAGAGCTCCTATTTTTTTCAAGTAATCTACTTCCCATATCATAAAAGAAATAGTTGTTAGATTTCATTAACGCTGTCATAATATTAAAAGTTTGACCAGGATGCAAACTTCTATTCAATTCTTTTCCTTTTGAATATTTATCGTAATATTTTCTATCCTTTATTTTAACACTAGGTGTAACAACCCCCTCTTCTAATGCTGCCACAGCCATCAACGGCTTAAAGGTAGAACCAGGAGGAATTAAAGCTTTTGTAGCATAGTTAAATAGAGGTTTTGTATGTAAATCATATCTATCTTCCCTTATGTTTGTATTATTTTCAATACTATCATCAAGAGGAAATAATCTATCTACTATTTCATCAGGGTTCACCCCTTCAAAGGTAGCCCTTGCATCGGCGCTCCTGGTTAATAATTCATTAACATATTCTTGACCAAACAATTGTAAATCCGGTGAAAAATATTCTTCTTGAAGTTCAGGAGTAAGCTCTCCAACTTGTGAAAATACATTAGGGTCAAAACCAGGCCTACTTGCTAAAGCAAGTATTTCTCCAGTATTCACATCAACAACTACAGCCGCCCCCCTTGTTGCATTTGTAGTATCTACATCTCCATGAAGCTTTTTAGCTTGTTGACTTAACATAGCTTCATCAAGCGCTTTTTCAGCCACTTGTTGCAAATCAGAATCTATAGTAAGCTGAACATTATCTCCTGGGTGAGACTCCTTCTTTAGTTTTTCCGAAACGAGAATGCCCTGTCTATTTACTTCTCCAATAGTCCAGCTCTCGTCACCTTTTAAATACTGTTCAAATGCTCCTTCTATACCAGAAACACCTATATAATCTGTATTTGCATTATATCCTTTTTCTTCATACTTTTCCTTTTGTTCTGGATTAATTTTAGATAAATATCCTAAAGCAGAAGAAGCTAATTCACCATTTGGATAACTTCTATACAAATCTTCTTTTATAATAACACCAGTAATTGTAGGAATAATCTCTGTATCTACATTAGATTTTTCTTCACTATATTGCTCAACAGGCAATCCCATTTGCATAACCTTTTGTGCAGTTGGTTTACTTATATTCTTGGCTATTGTAATATCAGAATTTATAGAAAAGCTAGCCATCCTTAATTTATCTTTTATTAACATATATTTGCGTATTTCTTCATAACTTAATGACTCTAAATCCAAACCACTTTTCGTATCAATCTCATACAATTTTATTAAATACTGAAAGGTTTCTTCTGGAGTAATTTTTACAACTTCTTCATCAGTAATGCTCTTTTCATCCTCAGTTAAATCGTTATAATCTTTTCCATAAATCTCTTTTGCTACTTTTGATTTAATTCCTCTATCTCTCATAAAATTCAATTTTCTTGCCTTAATAGAGTTAGGATTAGTTGTTCCAAAATCAAATACTAAATTAACTTCATCCGAATTTGGTTCATTCTGATTACTATTATCTATTTTTAATTCAAAATCATCATCCAATTTTTCACCATTATTCTCTAAGGTTTCAAAAACTAGCGACATAATAGAATAAAAGTTACTACTACTTTCTTTAGTTTCTCTATAAATCAAAGAATAACTCTTTTTATCCTCTGCTAAAATATTGTTATCCCTATCTAAAATATTTCCTCTAGCAGCTGGTTCAACAATTTCAGTCATACTTCTATTTTCAGCAATATCTTTATATTCTTCACCTTTAACTATTTGAATATAGCCAACCCTTACTATAATAAGTATAAAAATCATTATCACTATTATTGAATAAGCAACAAATCTCCTAGATAAATTGTTTTTGTTTTTGTTTTTATTCTTCTTTTTCATACCTATCCTCTATTCTTAAATTTCCAGTTTTCTTTCATATAATCCTTCTCGCTTAAATTATATACAAAAACATATATCAATATTGAAATCAACGTATTATACAGACTAAAAAATAAAACGTTGATATTAATAAAAACATTATATTTTCCCATTATTGTTAATATCAAAGCAACAAAATAAAATTTCACAAATGTGAGAACGAAATTCACTCCTGCTGGCACAATAAGGTTATCCTTATAAAACCTTTCTCCTATAAAAGCCGCTAGAAGGCACAACAACATATTAACTAAACAATTAATACCAAAACTATTAATAAAAAACGTATCTTGTAATACACCACTAATAATCCCTATTCGAATAGCATCCCATTTGCCATTCTTTATTGAGAAACAAATTGCAAAAACATAAAGAAAGCTTGGATAGATTTCTTTAATAGCTATAAAGGGCGCAAATGCATTATCCAAAACAATTAAAAGTATTGAAATTAATATTAAAACTATTGTCTTTTTCATACTATCACCTTAATAAGTAACCTCTCTAGTTTCTTTAGGTATTACCACAAGTAACTCTTCAATTGTATCAAAATCAACAATCGGCTCAATTATAGCACTCTTAGATAATTTACCTTTGTCTTCTTCAATTTCTAAAACAGTACCAATCCTTATTCCCTTTGGGTATATCTCTCCTATTCCAGAAGTTAAAATAGAATCACCTTCTTTTATCTCTGATTCTATAGATAAATAAGATAGTTTTAAATATTTTTCGTCTTCAAAGTCACTATATCCCCTTACAATACAATCACTTTCTCTTGTAGTTTCAATTATAGCTGCAACTGCAATACTTTCATTTAACACAGTTTGAACTAACGACCAATTTCCGCCTACAGAAACAATTCTCCCTACCAATCCCGAAGAATTAATAACAATCATACCCGCTTTAAGGTTGTCTTTACTACCTCTATTTATAACAAAACCGTCATAAATATTGTCTCCACTTTTCCCTACAATTTCGCATCCTACAAAATCATATTCAGACATTGTATCTTTAATATTTAATAATCCTGATAATCTTTCATTTTCAGCCTCTATAGACTCGTATTTCGCTACTTTCTCTTTTAATGAGTTGTTTTCATCTTTTAGGGTTTTATTTTCTTCTTTTATAGTGTTTAAATTAGTTAGAATTGAAATATTTTCTACAATATTGTCATTGATTTTATACAGACCTGCTTGCATTGGATTGATAATTGTTCCTAAAAATCTTTCTATAACGTTCTTATTAGTCCTATTATTACTATATCCGACTATTCCTAAAAAGGTAACTGACAGCACTAAAATAGTAACTGTCAGCTTATTCATTGTCCTTTTCTTACTCATTTTTATCTCTTCTTCCCTAATTTGTTAATATTGTCAAGGGCTTTGCCAGCTCCAAAAGCAACACAATCAAGAGGCGCCTCCGCTATTTTTACAGGCATATGAGTTTCTTTATTTATAAGTCTATCTAACCCTCTAAGCAATGCTCCTCCCCCAGTAAGCATGATACCTTTATCCATAATATCTGCCGCTAACTCTGGAGGTGTTTTTTCTAAACTAGTCTTTATAGCTTCTATAATAGATTCTATAGGTTCACTCAAAGCTTCCCTTATTTCCCTTTCAGAAATTTCAATTATCTTTGGAAGTCCCGTTATTAAATCTCTTCCTCTAATTTCCATATATTCTTTTCTAGAAGACTTATTTTCATCATCAATTGCCACTTCTTTACCAAGCTCTACTTCTTCACGTCCAACATCAAATGCAGACCCTATAGTTATTTTTATTGCTTCTGCTGTTCTTTCTCCAATCATCAAGCTATATTGTTTTTTGATATAAGATATTATTGCAGAATCTAAGTCATCTCCTGCTGTTCTAAGTGATCTACTTGTTACAATACCACCAAGCGAAATAACCGCTACTTCAGTAGTACCTCCACCTATATCTACAACCATACTTCCTGTTGGCTCTTGTACTGGCAATCCTGAACCAACAGCTGCAGCCATAGGTTCTTCCATTAAATGAACTTCTCTAGCACCTGCTCTTTTTGTAGCTTCTTCAATAGCTCTTCGTTCTACAGCTGTTACACCTGATGGAAAACAAACAACTATTCTAGGGCTAGCAAAATTAGTTTTATTAATTGCTTTTCTTATAAAATGTCTAAGCATCACTTCTGTTACATCAAAATCAGCGATTACTCCATCTTTAAGCGGTCTTATAGCAACTATATTACCTGGTGTTCTTCCTATCATTTGCTTCGCATCATCACCTACTGCAAGCACCTTGTTTGTAGTTTTATTAATAGCAACAACAGAAGGTTCCCTAATAACAATTCCCTTACCTTTTAAAAATACTAATGTATTCGCTGTACCTAAATCTATTCCCATGTCTTTGGTTATACCAAAAAAAGCCATATAATATTCTCCTTTCGATTCTTTTACAGAATCCCACGTTCTTTTAAGCTTACGTATTTTCCATCGCCAATAATCAAATGGTCTAATAAATCTATTCCTAAAATTTTACTGCTTTTATCTAATCGATATGTAACGTCAATATCTTCTTTACTAGGAGTTGGATCTCCTGAAGGGTGATTATGGCATACTATAATAGAGGCACTTGACCTTTTAATTGCTTCAGTAAAAACCTCTCTTGGATGAACAATTGATGAATTCAAGCTCCCAACTGAAACGTCTTTAACTGAAATAACAATGTTTTTTGTGTTAAGCATAACAACTTTCAAATGCTCTTCATTTAAATATCTCATATCTTCCATTAACATATTTGCTGCATCCGACGGGGAATTAATTTTATATTCATCTCCTGATCTAAATGTTCCAAATCTTTTTGTAAGTTCTTGTAACGCTAAAAGTTGAGCTGCTTTTGCTTTGCCAACTCCTTTTATTTTCATTAATTCTTCAGGAGCTAAATTAAACAATCCACTTATCCCTCTGGATTCAATAAGTATCCTATTACATAAACTAATTACTCCTTCACTTTTAGAACCTGTCCGTAGAATTATTGCTAAAAGTTCGTTGTTTGATAATACATAAGTACCATATTTAAACAACTTTTCTCTTGGTCTTTCATTTTGAGGTAAATCTTTTATAGAGATAGAATCTTGCATAAAATCCCTTCCTTCTATAGATTTACCCCCATCCCTATAAGCATAGATTTGAGTCTATTTATTGGTAACCCCACAACATTGTAATAACATCCATCAATTTTTTCAACAAAGACTCCTCCCAAACCTTGAATACCATAGGATCCTGCTTTATCAAAAGGTTCTCCCGAATTAATATATTTAGTAATATCTTCATCAGTTATTGCTGAAAATTTAACATTAGTTATTACGTAATCGCTCATTAATTTATTAGTCTTACTATTAATTAAGGTTACACCTGTACAAACTTGATGAGTTTTTCCGCTTAAATTTCTAAGCATTTTATAAGCATCTTGTTTATCCTTAGGTTTACCTAAAACATCTCCATCTAAAAACACAAGAGTATCGCTAGCAATAATAATACTTTCATCATTGATATTTTGCAAAACATCATAAGCTTTCCCTTTTGCTAGTTTAACTGCATATTCTCCAATTTCTCCTTGAAATTCTATTGAATTTTCGTCAAATTCACTCTTTATTATTTCAAAGTTTTCTACAAGCCTTTCCAAAAGCTCTTTTCTTCTAGCTGATGCTGAAGCTAATATTATACGCAAAATATCACTCCTAAATACCTTGTTATTTTAATTATAAACACATTTGGTTTTTATATTCAAATATGTTTAATATATTATAGACACTATTTGATTATGGCTAAAAAATTGCAATTTAGCTGATCATAATTATTTTAATTCTGATTTCTAATATAGTTTAACATTTTATATTTCTATTAACAAGTAGGATAGAAATATTTTTCAAAAAATTAATAAAAAAGCGACATTATCGCTTTTTTTTACACAATTACTTAAATTTACTTATGAATTCATATAGCTTAGTTTTATATTCTATTATATACTCTTTCGTAATAGGATTAGGTAAATTTTCTGTGAATTTAACTATCTCAATTAAATTAGGGTCTGTATTTTCATTATTACTTATTTCAATAATCCAACTTTTTATTGAATCTGTTTTAATCTCTTCAACTTTGTTGCTCTCTAGTTGCTTTAGTATTTCATAATGTGCATTTAACACCTTTACAATATCCTCATTTTGATTATTTTTTATATCGATAGAAATCATACTCCTAGCATATTCAATATTTGCTGCTTCTAACTTTAATTTTATTTGATTTAATTCTTCTTCTTTATAAATTCCCAGCACTACTTTAAAAACATTTTCGTCTTCAATTATAATACAATCACCAAAACCTTTTAATTCATTTGAAAGATAAGTAGCATTATTTTTATCCTTAAAAGCTCCACATTGAAGAAAATAAAAAATATTGCCATCCGCAATTTCTGCTACACCAGCCTCTCCATTCACTTCACTAGTACTATTATCTTTTTCATCAATTGGTTTGATTACTACCCCTTCTGAATCCGTACTTTTATCATTTTCAACTTCTTTCACTTCTGTACTATCATAAAAATCATTTATCTCTTGAAACTTGTCCTTAATAAAAAAATTAGATATTAAGGTACCTACTATAATGGAAATAATAACTATACCCACCGTTAAAGTAATAAAATAATTTCCATCAGACTTTTTCTTTTTTAAATTATATCTTGTGTATTTCATTTCTTCACCCCCGTATAAAATTACTTATTAAAAATATATTAGGGGAAAAAATAAATATGCAAAAAAAATAGACCTATTTAAATAGGTCTAGCTTGGACAAAAGCATTAGCTTATTTGTTTTAAATTATTCTTCTTCCACCACAGAATCTTGAGTTATAGTAGGATTCATTTAAACTACTTATCTTAACTTGATAAGAACCGGAAGATGCATGTATAAAATTGCTGTTTCCAATATATATCCCTACATGTGAATAACTTCCCGTAGTATTGAAGAATACTAAGTCACCAATTTGTAATTCGCTTCTAGAAACGCCTGTTCCCTTCTGCCATTGATAACCTGTGTAATGCGGTAAATAATAACCGAATTGTCTATAAACATACATAGTAAAGCCAGAACAATCGAAAGAACTTGGTCCTTCTGCTCCCCATACATATGGACGTCCAAGAAATTGGTAAGCATATTCAACTAAGCTTAAACCTACTGTTTTCCCTCTAGACATTTTTAGTTTTTCAGCCTGCGATTCAGGCACTGTTATTACTCTGCCACTGCTTAATGTAGATGAAAGTTGCGTTGTATTAAAAGATGATTTTTTCACAACATCAGCTTTAGCAGTTTCAGAACTAAAACAAATAAACATACCCAAAAATCCAATAAAAATGAAGGTAAAAAATACTGATTTTGAAATTGACTTTTTCATCTTTATCCTCCCCGAGCTATTAAGGTTACTTACACAAATATTTTGTGAATTTAACTCTTATAAATTGAATTTAACAATAGAAGCCTTGTTATTAGCTTTATATATATCTATTCCAACATTCACCTAAAAATGATTATATTATAAAAAGTACCTTTTTGTCAAATTTTATATATTTTAAAATTGTATTAAGTATTTTTTTCAAACTTCTTGTATAAATACTTAAAATTTTTACATTTTCTTGTCGCTATTTTGTGGTAATTATATAAATAGTAATTTCTATCTTCAAAATATTTTATGTAAAATTTATCATCACGATTAAATCTAACAAATATTTTTTCTACATCATATTTTCTTAAAAATAATACAATAAATCTGTCTACCAATTCCACTTCATATGAAGTGCTTATCTCTTTCCTATTAAATCCGAAAAAATTTATCCATAATTCATTAGGATTTTTAAATTCTAAATTTCCACTTAAAAAACCAATAATATTAGAATTATTTTCTATATAAATCATTAATTCACATTCACTCAAGTAATATTGTAATATGAATTCTCGTATTTCATTTTTATCTCTAAATACAGTTTTACTGCCTATATCATTATTAATTACCCAATTAAGCACTTTATTTATATTATTTTCATCAATACTTTGATATGTAATATTTTCACTATAAATTCTAACATCAAACATAATTTAACCTCTCTTTACTAATAATTTCGTCGTAAATAGTTATTTTCCTTTTTATCCAATAAAAAAACTCTTAAGCTTTTCAGCTTAAGAGTTTTCACTTTAATCATCATAATACATAAGTGTTAATCTTATTACTCTTCTAATAATTTTTTTTGCTGCATTATAAGGCACACCATACATAGCTAAGTATCTAAATATACCAGGATTATAAGTTTCTATCTTTCTTAATATTTTTCTTACATCCCTATCATAGTAATCCTTATTATAATAGTCTTTATTGTCATCATAATATTTCTTCTTCTTTTTTTTCTTTTTTCTATTCATTTCACTATTATATTCTTGTGTTTCTTCTAAATCCAAATTCCCATTTTTGACCTCTTCAAAACCGTCTTCATCCAAAAACTCCATAGGAGTAGGAAAAAACACTGGCATTGTAGGCATTGGTAACATTTCATAATCATCAAATTCATTTCTATACCCGTTCATTAAGTACCTCCATAAAAATAATCACATTAATAACCTATGCTTAATATTTATATTTGAATACTGTTTTTTTTATTATATTAAATATTAATTCTAAAAGTGGACAAAATATAATTGATGACAAAGATTATAAAACTAATGCACAATGCACAATTTACAATGCACAATTGTGGATGATTTTCTTCCCTTCGGTCTGAAAATCTTTAATTAATAAAAACATTTAATAAAAAAAATATCATCCTAACTCACAACAAAAGTAACGATTGTGCTGGTTACGATCATCAATAATAATTCTATAATTTCAAACAATACTTTTTTCACTTTGCAAACATATTTTAAAAACTACTAATTGCAAACTATAAAATTTGAACTGCAACATTCTCAAACAAACTGTGTATTATTCAAAAGAAAGGAGTTTTAATAATGGAATGGAAAAAAGGTAATATTACTTTTGATGATGGTAGTTGTTATCCAGGAGAAATCTTATTATCAGATGATGGAGAGATATGGAATACTCGAATTTACAAAGACAACCATGTAGTTGAGGAAATTGATGCAGACAGATTTGCAGATACTCTAGGTAAATCCGTAGCAGAAGTATATCCTTATACCTGTGAAATAAAAGAATAGCTTTTTTAAAATTAGCAATGTTCAATTTGCAATTAATGATGATTCTCGTCTAACGCCGAGAATCTTTAGATTAAATCAAAATAAAAGGTATTTTTTAGCAAAGCTAAAAAATACCTTTCTTAATTGTGCATTGTGCATTAATATTATCTCTTAGCTCTAACAATAGAATTTACAACCAACAAGATTAAATCATTTTATCAATAAAACTCTTAATCCTCGGATGCTCAGGATTTTCAAAAATTCTAGCTGGAGCCCCATCCTCTAAAATTTTTCCTTCATCCATAAAAATAATTCTATCCGATATTTCTCTTGCAAAACTCATTTCATGAGTTACTATAACCATAGTCATATCTTACTCAACCAATTCCTTTATAACCTTTAGTACCTCTCCTACTAACTCTGGATCTAATGCCGATGTAGGCTCATCAAAAAGCATAATGTCTGGTTTCATAGCAAGTGCTCTTGCAATAGCAACTCTTTGTTTCTGTCCACCTGATATTTGAGATGGATAACTACTTTTTTTATCTAAAAGTCCCACTTTTTCTAATAATTGTTCTGCTTCTTTATCTATATTTTCTTTGGTAATTTTATCAACTGTAATAGGTGCTACTGTGATATTTTCTAATACAGTTTTATGCGGAAATAAATTAAACCCCTGAAACACCATCCCAATTTTCTTACATCTTTCTCTTATTTCTTTCTCTGTAATAATATTTTTTCCTTTTGTATCAAAACTAGCTATCAAATTACCTTCTATCTCAATTACTCCATCGTCAACCTCTTCTAAATTATTTAAGCATCTTAGAAAAGTACTTTTCCCTGAACCTGATGGACCTATTATTGAGATTACCTCACCTTTTTTAATTTCAAAATCAATATCTTTCAATACATGAAGCTTACCAAAATTTTTATTTAATTTCGTTGTTTTAATTACATTCATATAATAAAACTCCTATTCATATACTGAATACTTAGATTCAATCTTTTTAAATATTTCCACAATCAAGAAAGTGAATATCAAATAAATAATCGCCGCTATAACAAAAGGCAGGATATTAAAATCTCTTGTCAGCACTTCTTTAGCCCCTCTAAGTATATCTCCCATTCCAATTGCAGCTACCAAGGCTGTGTCTTTTACAAGAGTAATAGCTTCATTAGATGTAGGAGGTATAACACGCTTTATTGCCTGCGGTAAAATTATTTTTCTCATTGTCTGTTTAGAATCCATACCTAAAGCTTTAGCTGCTTCATATTGCCCCTTATCTATAGACTGAATACCAGCTCTAAATATTTCAGTAAAATAAGCCCCATAATTAATAATAAAAGTAAGTGCTGCTGCTGAAAATTGTCCTATTCTTATCCCTATAACAGGTAGTCCATAATAAACAAAGAATAATTGTAACAAGAGTGGTGTACCTCTTATTATACTTGTATATCCCTCTAATAAAACTTTTACATATTTTAATTTAGATGTTTTACCTATGGCCCCAATCATCCCTAATGGAATTGAAAATAGCATAGTAACAATATAAAGTTTTACAGTAATTTTACTTCCTTCTAATATAAATAAAGTTATATTTATAAGATAATCCACTTTTTATCCTCCTGCTATTTCACAATATCCTCGCCAAACCACTTTTCAGAAATTTCAGCTGAAGTTCCATCTTCTTTCATTTCTTTAAGTATTTTATTCACTTCTTCCACTAATTCCACTTCGCCTTTTCTAAATCCAATACCATATTCTTCTGCCCCAAAGTCTTCTGTAGCAACTTTATATTCACCTGGTTTTTTAGAAATATAATATCTTCCAACAACCTCATCTATAACAACTGCATCTGTTCTACCAGCTTTTAAATCTAATAATGCCTCTGGATAAGTTGCATATTTTCTTAGCTCTTTAAGAGATGCTGTAGTATCCTCATCTGCTGTTACAGCATCTTGTCCACTACTACTCAACTGAACTCCTATAATTTTGTCTTTTAAATCTGATTTTGTATCAATATCAGAATCTACATCAACGATAATTATTTGACTATTTGCTAAATATGGGTCTGTAAACTCAACTTTTTCTTTTCTTTCATCAGTAATAGTAAGTCCGTTCCATATCAAATCAATATCCTTATTATTTAAACTTAAAACTTTTGCATCCCAATCAATTGGTTGAAGTTCTAATTTAACACCTAGTTTTCCAGCAACCTCTTTAGCTAAATCGATATCAAATCCTACAATTTCTCCACTTTCATCTCTAAATCCCATTGGAGGAAAGCTATCGTCTAACCCTAAAACTATAGTCCCCTTATCTTGAATATACTTAAGAGAGTTATCTCCCTCGGCTGCTTGGTTATTACCACATCCAGCAAAAATCCCTGCAATTATCATAACTCCTGCTAAAACTAATCCTAATTTTTTTTTCATAATATTTGCCCCCTTAAATTTCTCTACTTTTAGTATTATACTTTAGCACGTTAAATTTGTAAAGCACTAAAAGCAAAAAAAATAATCTATCACCTAGATTATTTTCTAAAATCCTCATTATAATATATATCAAACAAAACATTTCCTAGCTATAAAAAAACAAAACTTACATTATCAGCTATTCTTTATCCCTTATAACACATAACTTATCTCTTATCTCTTATCTCTTATCTCTTATTTCTTATCTCTTATGTTTTATCTTTTAATTGGTAATTGGTAATTGCTAATTATCTTTTATCTTTTATCTTTTATCTTTTATCTTTTATCTTTTATCTTTTATCTTTTGATTGTGCATTGTGCATTGTTAAATACTATTCTCCCTCAATACTATTAATTA
>DAOUPR010000307.1 GCA_030626065.1 Clostridium sp.
ATAACAGATAAGCTAAGTGAAGGTACTAATAATTTAATAAAAATGGGTGCTAAAATGGTAACCAATATTGATGATATTTTAGATGAAATTTCTGTGAGTTTCACCAAGGAAAAACAAAAAAATTCAGAAAATATATCTTTAGGACTTGCAGAAATTGAAAAAATAGTGTATTCTTGTCTAAGTTTAGAGCCTTTATTTATTGATGATTTACATAGGATGACTAAGATACCTTTGGATGAACTCCAATTAATACTAACAAAAATGGAATTTAAGGGCGTAATAACACAACTGCCGAACAAATATTTTATTAAAAAATTGTAGTGGAGGGTAAAAATGGCAAAGAATTTAGTAATAGTTGAATCGCCTGCAAAAGCAAAGACTATAAAGAAATTTTTAGGTAGCAATTATAAAGTTGAAGCTTCAATGGGACATGTAAGAGATTTACCCAAAAGTCAGTTGGGTGTAGACGTAGACAATGACTTTGAACCAAAATATATAACTATAAGAGGTAAAGGAGAACTCCTTAAACTTCTTAGAAAAGAAGTAAAAAAGGCTAATAAAGTTTATCTAGCTACTGACCCTGACCGTGAAGGTGAAGCTATATCATGGCATTTGTTATTTTCTCTTAATTTAGAGGACAAAAAATTTTACAGAATAACTTTTAATGAAATTACAAAAAATGCAGTTAAGAATTCTATAAAAGAAGCTAGAGAAATTAACATGGATTTGGTTGATGCTCAACAGGCTAGAAGAATATTGGACAGAATAGTCGGATATAAGATTAGCCCGCTACTATGGAAAAAAATCAAAAAAGGACTCAGTGCAGGAAGGGTCCAATCAACTGCTCTAAAACTTATTTGTGATAGAGAAGAAGAAATTAATAGTTTCATTCCAGAAGAATATTGGTCATTAGATGCAAAATTACAAGATAATAAGTCTAAAGATGAATTTACGGCTACATTCTATGGAAAAAATAAAAAAATGAAAATATCCTCTAAAGAACAAGTTGATGAAATTATTGAATACCTAAAAGATAAAGATTATATTGTAAGTGATGTTAAGGAAAGTGAAAGACTGAAAAAACCACTTCTACCGTTTATTACAAGTACTCTTCAACAAGAAGCTGCCAAGAAATTGAATTTTACAACTTCTAAGTCTATGAGAATAGCTCAACAGTTATATGAAGGTATAGATGTAAAAGGAAAAGGTACTATAGGACTTATTACTTATCTTCGTACTGATTCAACACGTATATCTGATGATGCGGATAAAGCTGTAAAAGAATATATCTCAAGTAGTTTTGGAGAAGAGTATGTTAATAATAATAAAATCTCAAGCAATAAAAAGAGTAATGTACAAGATGCCCATGAAGCTATAAGACCAACTTATGTTGATATCTATCCTGATGATATAAAAGAATCGTTATCAAGGGATCAATTCAGATTATATAAGTTGATTTATAACAGATTTGTTGCAAGTAGAATGAAACCTGCAAAATACGCTACAAAATCAATTAAAATTAATGGAGGAGATTACAGATTTAACGCTTCTGGTTCTGTTTTAATCTTCGATGGATTTTTAAAAGTATATAATATTTCAGATGAAACAGAAGACAACCAAAAAATTGGAAATATTAATAAAGATTCTAATTTAAATTTAATGGATTTAAGCCAAAAACAACATTTTACTCAACCAGCGCCTAGATATACAGAAGCATCATTAGTAAAGACATTAGAAGAAAATGGTGTTGGTAGACCAAGTACTTATGCACCAACTATATCTACCATACAAAAAAGAGGCTATGTTTCTAAAGAAAAGAAAAATATCTTTCCAACTGAATTAGGTGAAATTGTTAATGAGATAATGGAAAAATATTTTGAAGATATAGTGAATGTTAAATTCACAGCAGCACTTGAAAAAGAACTAGATGAAGTAGAGACTGGAAATATACAATGGAAAGAAGTACTTAGAAAATTTTATCCTGATTTTCATAATACAATTGAATACGCTGAAGAAAAAATAGGCAAAATTGAAATAAAGGATGAAGTTTCTGATGTTCTATGTGATAAATGTGGTAGAAACATGGTAATTAAAATTGGCAGATATGGTAAGTTTTTAGCATGTCCTGGTTTCCCAGAGTGTAGAAATGCTAAACCATTATATGAAAAGGTTGAGGATGTATCTTGCCCTAAATGTAATGGCGAAGTCTTTATTAAAAAGACTAAAAAAGGCAGAAGATATTATGGGTGTGAAAATAATCCAGAATGTGATTTTATGACTTGGAACAGACCTACTAAAGAAATTTGTCCTAAGTGTGGAACTATTATGGTTGAAAAGGGCAAATATCTAAAATGTAACAATGAAGAATGTAATTATAGCGTTCTAAAAGAAAAAGAAGAACATGAATAATAATTTTGTTATTCATAAAAATTGTCAAAGTAATTAGAAATAAAATTCTAGGGCAGTTACTTTGGTGTTAAATAAAGCAAGGTAAAAGCGTCAATTTTAAATATATACTTGAATATTTAGAAGCTTCGTAATATAATAAAATATGCAACTTGGTTGATGCTTTTA
>DAOUPR010000309.1 GCA_030626065.1 Clostridium sp.
AGCTAATATCCAGAATCCTAATGCTATATCATAGACAGAATCTCCAAAAGCTGATACTAATTGTCCTTGCCATAAAAGAATAAAATTTTTATTCCATAATCTCTTTTTATTTGTATTCTTTATATCAGATTTTCCTATACTGTTCATTTTTTACCTCCTTATATAATTGGAAGTTTATTTAATTAAATACTTATTCTGTAATTGAAAAAATCAATCTTTAGTTTACATTCTAGTTATAAATATTTAGATTATTTATAACTAGAATGTAAAGTTATGAAATCCTAATATGTATTATTCTTATAGTTTCTATAAACCCTTTCAAGTTTTTGTATGAATTGTTCCCTTAACCATTGAGGTTCTAGTATTTCAATAGAATCTATAAATCTAAATGCAAGCTGACCATAAAACTCTGGATTTTTTGCCTTTATAGTCATTATGTAGTCAGTACCATCATCAACAACTTCGCCATTAAAAAAATATATATAATCCTTTAGTGAATAGTAGTGTGATTTTTTTACTTTTATCTTGACAAGTTCTTTTGCCATTTTTTTGCATTGCACACGACAATGATTCTTGCAATAATAATTGTATAAATCAAAGCCCTCTTGTATGCAAAACAACTCATCTGTAAGTTCAGCTCCTTTAATTATATTAATTGCAATACTGTCCAGTTTACAGTATTGCTCGTCATATCCAACTGCCTTCCATACTTCATCATCATAAATTAACCCATAAGGAGATATTATTGTTTCTTTAGTTTCTAAAGTATTGGGATCTAATCTTTTTATCTTAACTTTTAATTTTTTATCTAAACCTTCCTTAATTACACTAAAGTATAACATCTCCTTTGGTTTTATTAGTCTTCTTCTTTCTTCAATTATTATTTTTGGCGACATTTCTTGATAACTCTCTGTCAATTTATCATTCATTACACTTTCTAGCTTTGAAAATGCTGTAGCTATGCTACTACCATATCCAGGAATACCAGTTTTCTCAATAACCTTCCTTGAGAGCATTAATGCGAATATTTCATCCTCGTTAAACATTACTGGAGGAATAAAATAATCTCCAAGTAATGAATATCCTCCTTCATAACCAACATTAGAAACTATAGGAACATTCATTTCACTTAATGCATTTATATCTCTATATATGGTCCTAATATCCACTTCAAACTTATTAGCTAACTCTTTTGCAGTTACCTTTTCTTTTTTATTCAGCTCCAATATCATCTGCATTAATCGTTCAATCTTAGTCGTAATAAACACCCCATTTTTTAGCAATATAACTTTATTATACTAAAATTCATTATATTTTACTATATGGGAATTCTCTGCCTATGGCTTTAGCACTATATTCATAGCAAAGCAGAAATGTTTTTTTACGATTAACAAGTTTATATTATTTTTTTAATGAATTTTGTGTAATATCAGCTTTCTAGTTTTAGTCTTCTTGTCTCCCTTAAAAAAGGTATATGAACAATAAGCTTTAATATCATACCACCAACTAACACTGAAATAGGAACTATTAAGTCGAAATTATCAAAAAGATATCCAAACATTTTATAACCGAAAAAGCTACTTAAAGAAAATAGTAAAGATTGCAAAGAAGCATATCTTCCCAGGTACTCATCCTGAATATTTGTTTGAAAAAAAGATACAAAATATACTGTTTTGAAGGTGAAGGATGTTATAAAAATAAAAATCGCTATACTAAAAAGTGAAACTATTAAGAATGAATTGCCATACAGGTAATCAATCATCATTGTAGTGGACATAGGCAGTATTAAAGTAATTGCCAAAGTCATTCCTAGTAGTCCAAATCCTATGTTTTGTGCAATATTGAATTTTTTATTAGCTAGACCTATAAACAGTATAGAAGAAATAGAAGCAATGGTAGCTACACTCTCTACAACACCGTAATCAACTGCTTTGCCATTAAATACTTGAATTATCATAAATGGAAATCCTATGGCGATAAATGGTAACAAAAACAAATGGCTTAATACACCATTGCTCAACAAAGATGCATTTCTTATATTACCAAAAACTACTTTTACACCTTCTATTATCTCACTAATAAATGAAGCTTTTTTATTGTTATTTTTAGTAAAAGGAATCTCAATAAATATCTCCGATATACCAGATATTAGATATGTGAGCCCATCAATTAATAATACTATACTTAAACCAAATACGCTATAAAGTAATGCTCCCAATAATGGAGATGCTGCGTTAACAATTTTTCTTAGAGTACTTCTTATTGCATTTGCATCAACCAGTTCATCTTTTTTTAATATAGCAGGTATAACTTTAATAAATGCAGGGCGAAAGAAAGTCTGACACGTAGAATAAAAAATTACAACTACATATATTAAATAAATATTTAGTGAATTCATTAGTGAATAGAAATATAGTAATATTGCAAATACACCTCTGATTAAATCAAAGAAGATAATCATTTTTTTTCTATTGATCCTATCTGCTATAGTTCCTGCAAATGCTCCTAAAACTATTG
>DAOUPR010000088.1 GCA_030626065.1 Clostridium sp.
GCAAGAACAAAATCTTTTAACCACTTGATGTTGAACTTTTTAATAAGAAATCCCTGAAACAAAGTAACTACCACACTAGTTATAAATGTTAGTGCAAATATTTTTCCACCTGTCAATATTTCTGGAACAAAAACCCCTAAAAGTGCAATCATAAAGGAACCTATAGTTATAATACCAAATCCAGATTTCTTTGAACCCATTTTATTAACGCTTTTTGTAGCCATATCCGCTGCCATTAATTCATAGGTAACAGAACCTACTACTTATTTATTATTATCAAATAATATAATTTCATTAGTTTTTCCACTTTTTTTAATTGGTGTATATTTCACTTTATTTATAGAACCATTATCATGAATAAACTTAATATGGTAATAGATATTCTTAAAAATAAAAATGAAGACATTAAACATAAAAAGCCATTTAAAGCAACTTTCTTAGCTACTTTAAATGGCTTATCTATGATAAAATTTGCATCTCAGTGGAATGAACAACACCCCTGGTCTTAATAGTGTGCTTACTAGTGCAAACATCGGTTTTCCCATTGCTTGGAATGTGATTTCCTCTAATAGTTACGTGATAGATGGTGTTTTGATACCATACCCTTTTTTTATTGCTCATAAAAAAATGAAGATGCATTAATGCATCTCCATAAATTTAATAATTATTGAAATAATGAAATTATATAAGCAAGTACTGCTCCAATAGAAGCACTATCAGTATAGTTATAAACAGCTCCACAGCTTGCTGCTATACCTTGAAGTGGATAAATAAATGCCCAACCTAAAGCTGACAACAATCCTGTTAAGAAAGTTATAATAATAGTACCTCTTCTTCCACCATATGCATCAGCAAATACACCAACTACCGCACCTTGCCAGAAGTTAATCCAAACCGCTGGTAATATAACATATTTTGCTCCAAAAGCAACCATTAATCCTGTTGCTACTATTGCTCCTAATAGATTGAAAATAAATCCTATGAATACAGCGTTTGGTGCAAATTGAAATACTGTAGGATAATCAAGCCCCGGTATAGCACCTGGTACTAATTTTTCTGATATACCAACAAAGGCTGGCACTAACTCACCTATTAACATTCTAACCCCATATAGTAAAACAGAAAGACCACCAGCAAATTGAATACCAAGCATCAATAAATAAATTATCCAATTTTGTCCACCAGCTTGAACTGCTACTACATCGTGTCCTGCAATTAAACCTATAATAACCCAAAGAATTGAAGCAATTACCGCCATTCCAACAGTAGTGTCTCTAAGCCATTCAAAGCTTTCAGGCACATTTATATCATCACATCGTTTATCCTTATTCCCTACAACTTTTCCAAGTGTTGAAGCCAAAGCAATACCAGTAACTTCATGACAATATAATGACCATTCATCTGTTAATCTATCGTTTCTTCTCATAAAGAAGTGAATAATCGTTGGAGATAACCAATATTGAAGACCACATATAACACCCGAAATTATAACTACCATTGCTGGAGAAAAGCTTGTTGCTGCTACCATTCCAACAATCCATGCTGACCAGTGAAGCATTAAGTGACCAGTTATTGCAATATATTTATGTCTTGTAAATCTTGCAAGCAACAAGTTTAAAGCAAATCCTATTAATACAGCCATACCAACTTCACCAGCATGTGTCTGCATAACAAATCCCATAACTACAAATTCTTGTGGCTGTATACCTTCTACCCCTACAATAGCTTGCATCCAAGTACTTAGTGGCATTATCGCATTTTGAAGTAGCGTAACCCCACCCATTAATACATAGAATCCAATAATTGTTTTAACTGTTCCTACAAGAACTTCACTAAATGATTTTTTTTGAAGCATTAGTCCAAAGAAAGCTATTAGTCCAAATAAAACTGCTGGTTGTCCAAATATTTGATTTGCAATAAAATCTAAAATTTGCATAATTATAAATCCCCCTTAAATATCATTTTATGGTATAATCAAAGGGACTAAAGTTTATAAAAACATATATTAACATAGCGGTGTTAGTTATAGTTATATTCATATCCTTTAGTCGTTTTCTTTTATTAACATAATCTTTAGTCGTTTTCTTTATTAACATAACTTTTCAAAAACAGGAACTAATTTTTCTTCTAGTTCTTTTTTACTTACCATATTATCTAGTAATATAACTTCTTTTGCATCTATTTTCCTAATTTGATTATAAACATCAGCAGTTGTAATCAAAATATCTGTTCTAAATCCAGATGCTCCTGTCATATTTGTATTTTCTATTTTTGCTTTATATCCATGGCTTTTCAATATTTTATCAACATTGATTTTTAGCATAAGGCTTGACCCTACACCAACAGCACAAACGGTAAGAATATTTATCATATTTTTCACCTCCTTTTAAGTGATTTTGTTATTTAAAATCTAACCTTGTAAAACATTACCGATTAGATCTATAACCTCATTTGAATCTTTACATCCTGTAAGCTTCATTACTATTTTATCATCATCTAATAAAACCAATAACTCTTCAAGAGCTCTTTCATGAACTTTTGTATCATCTGCAGCCAAAATTAATATAACATCAAACTTTTCTTCTCCTAAGTACACTGGATTTTTCAGTATTCCTAAGCTCATACTTGATTTGTCAACATCTCCTTCATTGTCTGCATGTGGCATTATAAACCTTTCTTTTAAGAAAAAGTGATCTGGCATCAATTTACCCAGTTTTAACATTTTATCTAAATATGCTTTCTTTACATTGCCTTTTTTCTGCAATGGGTAAGCTGTTTTAAATAATGCATTATCAAAATCATCTACTTCTATATTACACAATATTGTATCTTTATTTAAATAATCCATAAGTCTAGGCTTCTGTCTATCACAATGAATTTTTTTATCAAAATTAAAATATCTAGTTAAATCTTCTATTAACATTTTTTTATCTTCAATAGTGCAATTTTTACCAATAACACTAATTAACTCATCTATATCTATTTTATTTATCTTTTTATCATTAAAATTCATATCACAATTATTAAATGCTTCTTTTAAATTATCTACATCTTTTTTACTCAAAAGAGGACTGACATATATAATAGGCTTTGTCAAAGTGTTGTTAATAGGAATTGTTGATATAATAAAATCAGCATTATAAACGTTTTCAGCGCTAATTTCAAACAGAGAACACTGACAAATTATTTCTACATATGGAAACTCACTTTGAATTCTACTTGATATCATACTAGCAGTACCTATTCCTGAACTACATACAACTATAACTTTTACACTTTCATTATTTTTAGGTTCTTTTAATCTTTCTATAGCAGAAGCTATATGCATAGTAATATATCCTATTTCATGATGATTAAATTGAATATCAAACTCTTCTTCGAAAATTATCACTTTTTCTTTGCATACATTAAAAACTGATTCAAAGTTACCTTTTATATCTGCAAGAAGTGGATTTGTACTTTTTAAGTTGTATTGCATCCTTACAATAGCTGGTTTTATATGTACAAATAATCCTCTTTTTAATTCATGGTCCTTACCAAGATCATAATGTAATGTGTTTCCAACTTGCTCAATAAATTGATCTATTTTAATTTTTATTAATGCATCATCACTTTTATCTTGCATATCGTTATTGCCAACAATATTATCTCTAAACCTAGCACCTAATATATGAATAACAATATATCCTATCTCTGAATCTGGTATTTTAATGTTATATTTTTCTTGAATAGGTACTAATACTTTTTTAGCTTCATTAAACTCTTTTGTATTTTTCAAGCTATCTAATTGTTCAATAGGCATTTCAATTTTTTCATTACTTTTAAGTCGTTTTATTGCTATAGCAATATGTATTAGTAATCCTGCAAAGGCAGTATCAACAAATTTCATTTCTAATTCATCTTCAAGACAAAGGATAACATTTTCAATATCTTCAAAATCTATTTCAGAAAAAATACCTTTAATTTGATAATCCAACAAGAACTTAAATTTACTCTTATACTTACTAGATTGATTTTGTTTTAGAAAATCTAATATTTTACTTCTATCAAAATTTAGATTAATATAATCTAGGAACCCTCTTCTTAAATTTTCTTCTGAAGCTTTTAATCTAATGCCTTTGTTTGGCTTTTTTTCTATATTGATATCTCTGTTTTTTAACCATTTCTCAACTTCTAATAAATCTTTAAATATAGTAGATCTACTTACCCCCAATTTATCTCCAATAAAACCCGTTGATAAGTATTCATTATTTTGAAACAAGAGATTTAATATAATATTTACCCTTTCTTCTCCTGTAAAAACATAGTTTCTAATATAATTTTCATCTTTACTATTTATATTAAGTAAATTTCTTGCTTCTTCAACATCTTCAATCCATACTCCAACTCTTGATTTTCTAATTAGCTTTATATTTTTTTCTGCAAGCCAATCTTCAATTATATCAAGATCATATCGTATGGTTCTTGAGCTTACATTAAAATTACCTGCTATTTCTTTAATGTTAACCTTTTCATTTTGCTCTAAAAGATATATTATTAATCCCCTACATCTTTCTGTTAAAGAAACCATTTTCCACACCTCATTCACCAACTCTTCCCACATTTATTGTGGCAAAAGTAAACTATTTGCAATGTATTATCTGATTTTATTATATTCTAATATGTATATTAAATCAATACTTACAATAGTTCTAATATATTCATTTCAATTGTGGAAATTAAACTACATTAATTTTTCTAAATTATTTTTACATACATTCTTTTATTTTTAGGCCCATCAAACTCACAAAAATATACCTCTTGCCAATCTCCCATCAATAGTTTCCCATCTCTAAATAGTATAGTTACTGAATTGCCCATCAAAGAAGCTTTAATATGAGCTGGAGAATTACCTGCGTCATGTAAGTAATCACCATCTTCAGGATAGACTTTATCCAGAGCTACAAGCATATCTCTACTTACTGCTGGCATTTTATCATTTATGGTAATACCTGCTGTTGTATGTGGCAAAACGATATTCACTACCCCTTCTTTTAATCCACTTTCTTCAACAGCTTCAGCTATATAATTTGTAACTTTAATAAATTCTTCTTTTTTATTTGAGGTTATTGCAATTTCTTTAATCATATTTTGTAGCCAACTCCTTTTTCAAAATAAGCTGTATTTTAAAATCACTTTAATATTTACACTAATATTTGTAAAATCAAGTTTTTACTTTAATAGTAGTGTGGAGTATGAAATTTGTTTACTCTTCACACTCTACACTTTAATTAAAACGTTACATATACCTTTACTCCATAATTAAATATTTCACTAAATTATCTAGTTATCATTGGATTTATTATATTCTTCATAATCAGCTATACATCTTTTTAAAGCAACTTTCCAATCATCTAGTTTTATACCAAAAGTTGTTCTAAAAGCAATAGGATTAAAAACTGTATAACTAGATCTTAAATCAAATTTTACTTCAGAATTATTTAATATAATGTGATCTGTGCTTAATCCTTTTTCTTCACACATTGCGACTAAAATATCCGCTCTAGACCCCATACCTTCATTTGAAACATGATAAATACCATAGTAGCCTGATTCAACAATAGTCACTAATACTTCTGCAATATCTTTTGTATATGAAGGATTTGCTATTTGGTCAGTAGCACCATACATAAATTCTCCTGTTTCTGCTTGCTGCCAAACCTTAAACATTAAGTTTTCTTCTCTAGGTCCTTTAAATCCAAAAAGCATAGGTACCCTTATAATATAAAATTTATTTATTAATGATTTAATTGCTTCTTCTGCTTTAATTTTAGAAAATCCATAAATAGTTTTTGCATCAGGTGTATCAAATTCAGAATAAGGCCACTTTGTATCTCCTGAAAAAACTGAATCTGAGCTAATCTGAAGAAATTCACAATCAAGCTTTGAAGCACAAAGAGCTAAATTTTTAGGTCCTAGAGAATTTACTTTCAATGCAATATCTCTATTTTTCTTACATTTATCTGGATTTCTATACCCTGTAGCATTGATAATTAATTCAGGATTAATTTTCATTAATTTAGGATATATCTCTTCAAGCTTTGAAACATCACCATCATTAATATCTTTAAATCTCACTACTTGATGTCCTTTTTCTTCAAATACATCTGCAATTTCTTCTCCTAAAAAACCAGCAGCACCAAAAACTGCAACTTTCATTCTATACACCTCACTCTATTCTTCTATTAATACTGCTCTACAAGGTGATCCTTCAGAACCTTCTATTTTTATAGGTAAACAACTTAAAATATATTTACCTGGTTGTACACCATCTAAATCAATTCCTTCCAATATAGAGCCATCATTATCAAGAATTGCATGATGAGCAGGTTTATCTTTTGAGCTACTAGGATCTATACTACAATAATCAATACCTATAAGATTTACCCCTTTTTCTATCAAATATCTAGCAGCGTCCCCCTCAAGATAAACAAAATCGAGATGAAACTTTTTATCCTTGTATCTAAATTCAGAGTTAGTAGTTTTAAACAATATTCTTTGTTCAGATATTTCCAATCCCTTTAAAAACTCTATATCAATACTTTTTTTGTCTGTTGGCACTTCAATAACCTGACAAATCCCATAGTATCTTTCTAATTCTATTTCTAAAATTTTTCTACCTTTTTCACAGTAATGATAAGGTGAATCCATATGTGTTCCAGTATGAGAAGCCATATTTATTGTAGATGCACACATATCATTGCCATTATCATAATGTCGTAGCCATTTTCTTTCAAACTTAGGCAAAGAAGGATAGGCAGACATTGGGATTTCCACTGTTTGAGATATATCAATTATCCTCATTTAAAATCCTCCTCTTTTATAACATTCCTAAATCAATTAATGCTTGTTTAATAGAATTCTTCTCTTCTTCAGTTGCTGGAATAAATGGTGCTCTAGGATAGCATTTTACTATTCCTCTTATCTCAAGCATTGCATATATAGCAAGTTGAGTTGATTTTGCCAAATACATAATATCTCTCATTTTATTTACTTTAAATTGAGTTTCTCTACAAGCATCAAAATCATTTTCCATTCCTTCTTTATACATTTTTTTACATATTTCCGGGAACGCATTAGCAAGTCCTGGTATAAATGCTTCACATCCTAATGCTCTTGCAGATAACCACATTGCTTCTGTTCCTAATGCTATATCAAAATTTTCATCCTTAAGTACTCTATGATATGTTGCATGCTTTAATATATCGAAGGTAGCATCTTTAACTCCTGCTAGTCCAATTTCTTTTAATTCTTCTAATAAATCTAAATCTATTTCATAGCCTTGGAATCCAGGGTTATTATACAAATATACAGGGATGTTAACTGCATTTACAAGCTCTGTATAGAATTTTATTAAGCTCTCTCTATTATGTTTGAAATAATATGGACCCACTGCTGCAACAGCTTTTACTCCTATAGCTTCTGAATGCTTAGCAAGCTCTATAGAATCTCTATTATTTGTTGTTCCTATCATAGTAATAACAGGTATTTTACCATCAGCTGTTTTAACTGTTATTTCTGCTACTTTTTTTCTTTCTTCAATACTCATAAGTGCTCCTGCACCATAAGAACCTGTTATAAATACTCCATCTACATTATCTCTTAAATAAAGTACTAATTTTTCTAATCCCTCTGTATCTAAATTACCTTCTTTATCAAATGGTGTTATCATTGGTGGTACTACGCCTTTCATTTTAAACATATTAATCATCCTCTCTTATTATCAATTTTTATTTTGTATACTCTTTAATTAAATCTAAAATTTCTTCTTTTTTATTACAATCAGTAAATTTTTCAACTAAATCATCATGGTCTAATAAAACAGATAGTTCTTGTAATAATTCTAGGTGGCTTTTACTATCTTTTGCTGCTAATGGAATTACTACCCTTACAGGATCATTAGCCTCATTACCAAAATTAATAGGTTCATCCAATGTGATTAATGACAATCCAATTTCTTTAGCTCCATATTCAGGTCTAGCATGTGGTAATGCAATTCCTGGTGCAATAACAATATAACCTTTAATATCATTAGCAACCTCAATCATACTGTCTATATATTTTTCTTCTACTTTTCCATCATTAACAAGTAACTGTCCTGCTTTTTTTATTGCATCTTCAAAATTATTAGCTTTTACTCCCAATTCGATTACGTTTTCATTAATTAATTCAAGTAACATCTTATCATCTCCAGATATATAATCATTTGATTCTGAACTCTACTTTAACTTAAAATTTTCTCTATGAATTTTCAATTCAACTTTTACTAATATACTAAAGTTTTCGAAGTATTTATTAACATAGCGGTGTTAGTTATACAGCCTATAATGCTTTAGCTTTTTTATTTCTCTTAAGCTTATTCTTACCACCTCCACTTATTTGTACTTGTATTTCAATATCCTATTGTGGCAAATCTATAATGTTTTAAATTCATTAATGCTTTTTACAACTTCATTATATTACCTCGTAACCGGTATTACAATACTTGGAATATAGCTAATTTCTTCAATTCAATTGTGGAAATTATAAAACATTATTGCTTAATTTATAATATTAAAAGCTTCAATGTAAATCTAAGCTTTTTGTAATTTCTACAACTCAAAAACTTTATTATAGCTAACACAATCACTCAGCCTTTAATACAATATTATTATGTATATACTTTGTAAAAAACATAATACAATATAAAAACTTTACTACAAAGTATATAAATTAATATTAAAGAAGGTAAAAAATGAGTATTTTCAATCCAAACAAACTTTCAGTAGATTTCCGAGGAGTTACTTCTACGGAACCAATTATACCTAGACGCTATACCCTTACCCATTCGGATATAACCGGAGAGCTTTTTCTCACTATTGGTTTAAAATATGCTTGTGATAAAATTACTTCCATGAGAGATGAAGTTCTTGGACATTGGGTTAAAAAAGGCGAAAATTATTATTTCTATGTACATTTATATGTAGATGATGATTCAGACCCATCTGTAACAGCTATAAGAAACGCAATATTTATAAAGGAATTACCACTTGCTCTAAAAGCTATAAGGTACGGCGACAAAGAATTTTTTAGTGCTTATCCCGAATTAGATAATGCACCAATATTGGTTTACTTTAATTCAAAAAATCCCTATTTCAACAGAATAGAAAATTGGGGTACTTTTTCAGATTATGATATAAGCAAATCTTAAGAAAAAGCACGTAAATCTGCTATGCAATGATCCCTAGAGGCGAATAACATTTTATTAATAATTTACAAACATATGTTTATCCCCCCTAATGGTCTTAGCCATAATATTAAAAGTAAAGAGTGGTTTATAACCCTTTATATGGGATAAACCACTCTAATTTAAGAAATTTATTATTTTACATAAATTAGTTCTGTTAGATTGATAGCTATAGGTTGAAACATAAGTTTTACTGTTCCTTTTCTTTATATACTACTGTAATAATATTTTTTTTATATAAGAATTTGGAACATAATATTGTTAAAGGTATTACTACTAATAGTGCAACCCCTTCAAGTCCTGATAATGACATAACAAAAATATTTATACAAAATACAATTATTGCTGGTAAAATTCCTGCTTTCCATCCACCTTTCACTTGAACATCTCCGCTACCAGTTGACAGTATTGAAACTACTAATGCGCCAAAAAGAGCAGGTATTAAATAAGTAGTTGCTATTTTAACTGAAGGTGAAGTCAAGATTGGTTCTAGAGGAACTAAAAGTAATACCCCAATAAATATTACTATTATCGTTGTAATGGAGGATACACTAACAGCAATTGTTGCTACTAAGTCAGCTTTTTCAGTACCAGGGTTAGTATCTGCTATATCCATAGCATTAGTAGCACATGGAAGTTTAAGATTTAATACATTTCCTGTAATGAAAGTTATATATGATGCTGAACCAAGTATCGGTGTATAACTAATAACCTCTGCAAAACCTATTGGTATAAATATGGCTAATAAACCTCCTGCAGCACGAGCAAAATCTGAGAAGCTTGGAATAATATCATATCTCAAACAAAAAATCAATGGTATACCGAACAAAACCAACAAAGTAAGTACTAAACATATCCTGCCAAGCTTATGAATTTCATTTGAATACTGTTCACTTGTTTTCACTATAATTCCTCCTTATATAAATATACTTGTCCATAAAACTGACGATATCATACCTATGATTAAAGAAAAGGCAAGAACAAAATCTTTTAACCACTTGATGTTGAACTTTTTAATAAGAAATCCCTGAAACAAAGTAACTACCACACTAGTTATAAATGTTAGTGCAAATATTTTTCCACCTGTCAATATTTCTGGAA
>DAOUPR010000128.1 GCA_030626065.1 Clostridium sp.
AATTGTAAAGAAGATGTAGTGACAAAGTATAGAATTAATTCTATAGGAGAAATTGAAGTGAAAAATACAATTACGCCTAAGAAAAATATGTATAGAATTGGAATGCAAATGTCTTTAAATGATGAATATTCTAATATGCAATGGTTTGGTAGAGGAGAGCATGAAAATTATAGAGATAGAAATACAGGAGCTAAAATTGGAGTTTATAATGGTAAAGTTGCAGAGATTACCCATAACTATATGAGGCCACAGGAAAATGGTAATAGAACAGATATAAGATGGGTATCTTTAAGCAATGATTTAGGAAAAGGTATAGTTGTTTATTCTGTGGGGGGAGATTTATTAAATACTAGCGCTTGGCCTTATAGTATGGAAGACCTTGAAAATTCAAAACATATACATGAATTACCTAAAAGAGATTTTGTTACATTTAATATAGACTATTTGCAATGTGGTGTAGGTGGAGATTTGCCAGGAGTTGCTAATGTGCATGATGAATTTAAGATTTTAAAGAATAAGACGTATAAATACTCTTTTGTAATAAAACCGTTATAAGGAGAATGGAAATGGATGTAAAAACTAAAAGAAAACTTGAGCAGGAAGAAATGAAAGAAAAAAGAAAAAAGGAAGTTATAAAAGTTGCTACAATAGTTTTTATTGAGAAAGGTATAGAAAATGCTAAAATGATAGATATAGCTGAGATAGCAGAGGTAGGGGTAGCTTCAATCTATAGATATTTTTCTACTAAGACAGACCTTGCAATCGCAGTAGCTATAAATATTTGGGGAAATGAAATAAATAGGATATATTTAAAACAAGTAGAAAAGATTAATAATAAAGAAATAAATGGAAAAGAAAAAATAAAGGAATTATTATTAATACTGATCAACTTATATGAAAATTATCCTAATTACTTGAGATTTATAGAGTATTTTGATAATTATGTAGTAAAGGAAAATATATCAAAAGATAAGTTAAAAGAATATGAAGACAATGTAATAAATTTAAAACCAGTATTTTTAAGTTACATAAATGAAGGGAAAAAAGATTTATCAATAAGAAGTAATATAGATGATAATAAATTGTTTGTAACGGTGGTACATTCTTTTATGGCACTTTCTCAAAAATTTATAGTTAGAGGAAATATTTTAAAATTCGATGAAGAGATTACAGGTCAGGAGCAACTTGAATTTTTGAGTGATATAGTGATGAGATATTTAGACTGAATTTAAAAGAATAATTTTTAGTAATAGATAAAAAATAAAGGCTGATTTTCTATATTGTAGAAAATCAGCCTTTGTAGATTAAAGATAAAATGTATATTGAATAGTAGTTAAAGTGGTACTTTTACTAGTAAAAATTTTTATAATATGTTTTCCCATTGTTCATATAATTCTTCGAGTTTTCTTTCACTTTTCCTTAAGTGTAGGGTAACTTTTTCACTTTCCACTGGATTGGAATATATTTCTTCTAAACAAAGTTTGTTTTGAAGCTCTTCGATTTCTGCTTCAGTATCTGCAATATTTTTTTCAAGATTTTTTATTTGTTGATCTTGCATTTGTTTTAATTTTTTTTCTTCGTTTTTCTTTTTTCTTTCATTTTTGATTTCAGTTTTTGTCTTTCCTTCTATTTGTTCTATATTTTCAAATCTATGAGGATTTTTTTTCTTTTCTACATAATAACTATAGTTACCTAGATAAGTATTTAATCCATCTATATTTAATTCATGGATTTTATGGACTACTTTATTTAGAAAGTATCTATCGTGAGATATTACAAGTAAAGTTCCTTCATAACTTATTAAAGCATTTTCTAAGGCTTCTCTAGACATTACATCTAAGTGGTTTGTAGGTTCATCTAATAGTAGGAAATTTGATTGTGAGAGCATCAATTTTAGAAGATTTATCCTACATTTTTCGCCACCGCTTAGGTTGGAAATTTTTTTAAAAACATCATCCCCTGTGAAAAGGAATGCAGCTAGTGCATTTCGTACATCTGTAGTTGTCAGGGTAGGGAAGGTGTCCCATATCTCATCTAATATGCTTTTTTCGTCGTTTAAGTTGGATTGTTCCTGGTCATAGTAACCTATCATTACATTCTGACCTAATTCGAAAAAACCTGAGTCAGGTGATACTTTATTCATTAGTATATTGAATAGGGTAGTCTTGCCTCTGCCATTATCTCCTATTAATGCTGTTTTTTCGTTTTTCTTGATTTCTAAATTAAGATTAGTAAAAAGTACTTTATCTCCATATGCTTTAGAAAGGTTTTCTGAAAAAAGAACATCATTTCCACTGGTTATCTCTGGTACAAAGGTGAAGCTTTTTAAATTTTTTTCTTTATGAGGAGCATCGAGCCTTTCGATTTTGTCTAGTTGTTTTTGTCTGCTTTCAGCAGCTCGCACACTTTTTTCGCGATTAAATGACTTGTATTTTTTTATTATTTCTTCTTGTCTTTTGATTTCTGCATCTTGAAGTTTAAATGCTTTTAATTTTTCTTCATATCTTTTTTCTTTTAGAGTAAGGTATTCCGTGTAGTTTCCTTTATATATTTCAATTTTACCGTCTTTTAGTTCTAAAGTTTTGTTAGTTATAAAATCTAAGAAAAATCTATCATGTGATATTACTAAAATTGTACCTTTATAGCTTTTTAAATATCCTTCAAGCCATTCAATAGCTTCTAAGTCTAAATGGTTTGTAGGTTCATCTAAAAGAAGTATATCTGGATTAATTAAAAGAAGCTTGCAAAGAGAGGCTCTTGTCTTTTGACCTCCGCTTAAAATATTAATATTCTTATTATAATCATCTTCATTAAATCCAAGACCTTTTAGAACCTTGTTGATTTCAGCTTTATAGGTATAGCCACCCTTGTTTTGATATAATTCAGTTGTATCAGTATATTTTCTGATGATTTTCTGATGATAAGCATCATTATCCGGATCATAAGGTTTTGACATTTCATCTTCTAAGAATTTTAAATTTTGTTCCATAGTTATTAAATCTTCAAAAACTTTGAGCATTTCGTCATAAATAGTATTTGTACTTTCTAAAGTTAAATGCTGCGATAGGTATCCTAATCTTTTATTTTTATCAGTAAATATGTCACCACTATCAGCATCTATTTTTCTTATTAAAATTTTGAAAAGTGTTGATTTGCCGGCACCATTAGGACCCACTAAACCCACTTTTTCACTTTCATTTATATTAAAAGTGGTGCTTTTTAGAATTTCATCTACACCATAGCTTTTTTTGATATTTTTGCAGCTTAAAACTACCATAGTAATCCCCGCCTTACCTTTGTATATTTGTTTGATCAAGATTTGTTATCAAATGACTTGCAATTTTGTTCGTAAATATATAAAATCATATTATATAGTTTAACATTTAATAATGCAAAAAAATAGAGACTAAATATATCGCATTTATTATAAATGTAAATCTGTTATATTATATATAGTTATTTTAATTTTTTAAAAGGAGTGCACGCATGAATAAAAAAGAGAAAAAAAGCAATGTTTCTATGGCTGTTATTAGAAGATTACCTAAATATCATAGATATTTGCAAGAATTGATTAAGAATGATGTTGATAGAATTTCTTCAAGGGAATTAAGTCAAAAGATTGGTTTTACAGCTTCACAAATAAGACAAGATTTAAATTGCTTTGGAGATTTTGGACAGCAAGGGTATGGATATAATGTTGCGGATTTGTATAGAGAGATTAGTATAATTCTTGGATTAGATTTTCAATATAAAACTGTAATAGTTGGAGCTGGTAACATAGGGCAGGCAATTGCTAATTATACTGAATTTAATCGATTAGGATTTGAATTAAAGGGGATTTTTGATGTTAATCCAAAATTAATTGGATTAAAAATAAGAGATGTTGAAGTTAAAGATATAGATGGACTCAATGAGTTTTTGAGTAATAATGAAGTTGATGTTGCGGTTATATGTGTTCCTGCAGAAAATGCTCAAAAGGTTTGTGAGATAGTTGTTAAAAATGGGGTAAAGGGAATCTGGAATTTTGCTCCAGTTGATATCCAAACACCTGAAACTGTAACTGTAGAAAATGTTCACTTAAGTGAAAGTTTGCTTACTTTAACATACTTATTAAAAGAAAAAATATAAAAAAACTCCGATTTATAGGAGTTTTTTTAATATTAACTTTACCTTTGTGAAACTTTTAATTATAATATTAAATAGAATAAATATTCAGTTTTGCTATTAAGCCTACCCAATAAGTAATTTAAGATTTCTTAGGCTATATATAATAAAGAGGTGAAAGAAAATGTATAAAATTTTAAAGAAAAGAGAATTGACTGCTGATATACATCTACTAGAAATAGAAGCTCCTAGAGTAGCAAAATCAGCTCAGCCAGGACAGTTTATTATTATTAAGCTAGATGAAAAGGGAGAGAGAATTCCTTTAACAGTGTGTGATTATGATAGAGAAAAAGGTTCAGTTACTATTGTATTCCAACAAGTTGGTACATCAACAGTAGAGATGACTCATCTTAAAGAAGGTGACTTTGTAAGTGATTTTGTAGGACCACTTGGACAACCTTCAGAATTTATTAGTGAAGATCTAGAAGAATTAAAAAAGAAAAAAATTATGTTTATTGCGGGTGGAGTTGGAACAGCGCCTGTATTTCCACAAGTAAAATGGATGAAAAAACAAGGTATTGATGTTGATGTAATAATTGGTACAAAAACAAAATCAACATTGATTTTAGAAGAAGAAATGAAGGAATATGCAGGAAACGTGTATGTAGCAACAGATGATGGTTCCTATGGATACAATGGCCTTGTTACAAACTTATTTAAAGATTTGGTAGATAACAAAGGTAAAAAATATGATCATGTTGTAGCAATAGGACCATTGATTATGATGAAATTTGCATGTCTTATGACAAAAGAATATGATATACCAACAACTGTAAGTCTTAACCCAATAATGGTAGATGGAACAGGAATGTGCGGTGCATGTAGAGTAAGTATAGGAAATGAAATTAAATTTGCGTGTGTAGATGGTCCTGAATTTGATGGACATTTAGTTAATTTTGATGAAGCTATGAGAAGACAAACTATGTATAAAACAGAAGAAGGTAGAGGTAAGCTTAAGGTAGAAGAGGGAGATACACATCATCATAAAGGTGGTTGTGGCTGCGGAGGTGATCATTAATGGATAGAATGCATAAAATACCAGTTAGAGAACAAGATCCTAAGGTTAGAAGTACAAACTTTGAAGAAGTATGTTATGGATATAATGAGGATGAAGCAGTAGAAGAGGCACAAAGATGTTTGAATTGTAAAAATCCTAAGTGCGTAGGTGGATGTCCAGTTTCAATAGATATTCCTGGATTTATTGAACATGTAAAGAAAAGAGAATTTGAAGAGGCAGCAAGAGTTATTGCTAAATATAGTTCTTTGCCAGCTGTATGTGGAAGGGTTTGCCCACAAGAAAGCCAATGTGAAGAAAGATGTATCCTTGGAATAAAAGGAGAACCTGTTTCAATTGGAAAGCTTGAAAGATTTGTAGCTGACTGGTCAAGAGAAAATAATGTTGATTTATCTCAAAAAGAAGAAAGCAAAGGCAAAAAAGTAGCTGTTGTTGGAAGTGGACCAGCTGGATTAACATGTGCTGGAGACCTTGCTAAAAAAGGATATGATGTAACTATATTTGAAGCACTTCATGAAGCAGGTGGAGTTTTAGTATATGGTATCCCAGAGTTTAGATTACCAAAAGAGAAAGTTGTTAAAGCTGAGATAGAAAACATTAAAAAGCTTGGAGTTAAAATCGAGACAAATGTTATTATAGGTAAAACTACAACAATAGAAGAGTTAATAGAAGAAGAAGGTTTTGAATCTGTATTTGTAGGTTCAGGAGCAGGACTTCCAAGGTTTATGGGAATCCCAGGTGAAAATACAAATGGAGTTTTTTCAGCCAATGAATATCTAACAAGAGTTAACCTTATGAAAGCTTATAAAGAAGACTACAGAACACCTGTAAAATCAGGAAAAAAAGTAGCTGTTATAGGTGGAGGAAATGTTGCTATGGATGCAGCAAGAACTGCTCTTAGATTAGGTTCTGAATCTCATATAGTATATAGGAGATCGGAGCAAGAACTTCCAGCAAGATTAGAAGAAGTACATCATGCAAAAGAAGAAGGCTTAATCTTAGATATTTTAACAAATCCAGTAGAAATTTTAGCAGATGAAAATGGATGGGTAAAAGGTATGAAGTGTATTAAGATGGAATTGGGAGAAGCTGATGATAGCGGCAGAAGAAGACCAGTACCAATTGAAGGCTCAGAATTTATAATGGACGTTGATACTGTAATAATGGCATTAGGAACAAGCCCTAACCCACTTATTTGCTCAACTACTAAAGGGTTAGAAGTAAATAAATGGAGATGTTTAGTGGCTGATGAAGCTACAGGAAAAACAACTAAAGATAAAGTATATGCAGGTGGAGATGCCGTAACAGGTGCCGCTACTGTTATACTTGCTATGGGAGCTGGTAAAGCAGCTGCTAAAGCAATTGATGAGGAACTTAGTCAAGAATAGTTCTAATTAAAACGAAGAAAATTTTTATAATGGTACCTATAGAATAGACATTCAAAAATGTTTAGGCTTTAGGTGCCATTGTTTTTTTAGTTATTTGTTTATAAAAATTATTGATTAACTAAACTATAAAAATCATCATATAGTATTATAGGTAACAAAACCCTTCTTGAATACATAGATAGGTGTTCGGACGCCTCAGACGTGTTAGTGTAGGCTTGCGGAAACCTAAGGGTTCCAAGTGAAGCGGCTTTGACACATTTTCTATGAAAAACACTAGATTATAAGGAGGGAAAATATATGTTTGTAGCCTTAACCATTACTTCTAGACAAGCACTTCAAATGCTGATTGTTTTACTACCTTTAATGATTTATGCTACTAAAATAGATAAAGAAGAATTGAAAAAATATGTTTTAGTAGGTTCTTTGGGGGGATTAGTAATTAATGTGTTATATGGACTATTTATAGTTAATCAAGTGGAGATACTCAGTAGTTTTTCAAAAGATATTTTTCTAGGTGGAACAATGCTTTTCATAATATTATTAGTCCAATATAATATTGTTTGGGTTGGTGAAATAAGCAGGTTAGTTTTGCTTAATGGAGAAAAGGATTACGAGGTTAAAATAGAAAAAATTAGTCTGTTTTTATTAGCTTTCTTTGCAGTTTTTAGAGAAAGTTTAGAAATAGCAGTATCACTTATTATTATAATTCCGCTATTACTAATTTTCACAAAAAAGCAATTGAAAAATATTATAATAAAAAATAAATAAATATATTTTATTAAAGAATAAGGATTTTTAATTAATTGAAAATTCTTATTCTTTTTATGGTATAATTTATCATAAAACAGAAGAATATAAAGTGAGTGGTTTATAGGTTACTTTGACAACAGAGAAAAAAAGGAGTGTTATAATGGATTTTAATTATATAGATAATATAGAAAATGGAGTGATAGTAAGAGATGTTAGGAACTTTAATTTAAAGCATGTATTTGAATGTGGTCAATGCTTTAGATGGGATAAGACTGATACAGGAACATACATAGGTGTTGCATATGATAGAGTAATTGAAGTTGAAAAAAAAGATAGTGATATATATATATATAATACAAATGAAAAAGATTTTGAAGAAGTTTGGGTGAAGTATTTTGATTTATACAGGGATTATGGAACGATAAAAGAAATATTGAGCAAAGATGAAATATTAAAAAAATCTGTGGAGTTTGGTAATGGTATAAGAATTTTAAATCAAGAACCTTTTGAAATTATTATTTCTTTTATTATTTCTGCTAATAATAGAATTCCTATGATAAAAAAGGTGATAAATAATATTAGTACAAAATGGGGGAAACCTATAAATTATAAAGGTATTACTTATTATACTTTCCCTTCCCTTGAAGATTTAAAAGATACAACTATGGATGATTTTAAAAGCTGTAGTGCTGGATTCAGAGCAAAATATATAAAGTCCACTTTATTAAAATTAGAAAATGAAGTTGTAGATATTGATTATATGTGTACTTTAGAGGATTCTGATTGTTTCAAAGAATTACAAAAATTAGATGGAATAGGACCAAAGGTCGCTGATTGTATTATGTTTTTTTCTATGGGTAAAACGTGTTCTTTTCCAGTAGATGTATGGGTAAAGAGAGCAATGCAATATTTCTATTTAGCGCCAGATATATCATTGCCTAAAATAAGACAATTTAGTATAACTAAATTTGGAAAATTATCAGGTTTTGCTCAGCAATATTTATTTTACTATGCAAGAGAAAATAATATAAAAGTATAACAATTTTCAATTAGCAGCATTCCTATAATAAAGTTATTCAATATTTGATAAATAAAAATCCTCCTGTTAAAATACGGAGTATCAGATGCAACTGATCTCTAATTTAAAAA